>JBAURA010000447.1:0-11101 GCA_049580985.1 Chloroflexia bacterium | reverse complement strand
GACTTCCTGTGCTTGACACGCAACGTGTCGTCTAGCCTCGGTGGTAAGGTGCTTGTGCTTACTGCTTACTGCGTATTGCGTATTGCTTACTGCTTAGGCGTTGGGCACGGTATGTGTGATGAGAGGCTAGTCGCAAGGTGGCAGGTGTTACTGCCTATACATAGGGACACCAGGGTCCGCATGCCCCTCCTTGTGCGTTCAAGAAGGGTGAGAGTACTTTCCTCTTCATCATAGCACATGCGTTCTACAAATACAAGTAGCCAAATGGGTTAATTTTATTGCAGTTTGGGGCGGGTTTCAGGGTTTGACAGGGAACTCGGCGAAGCGGGTGCCTTCTGAGTTGTTGATGAAGGTGATGAGGTATTCGGGGAAGGGGACGACGATAGCGCCTTGCAGGGGGGTGGAGCCTACGGCGCGGGTGGCGGTGATGGTCAGGCGGTAGTCGCCTGGCTCGAATTGCCAGGCGGGGGGACCGGCGAAGAGGCCCACAGGGAACTGGGGGTTGCTGGGGCTGACCATGAGCGGCCCGGCATCGGCGACGAAGATGTAGGTCAACTCTTTAGCGGTTGGGTCGTAGCTCCATGCGCCTTGCTCGTCCCAGGTGAAATCCGCGCCCGCGCCGCCGCCCACAGGCTCCACTCTGATTGAGATGCCGGTAATTACGTCGAGCTTGTCGTTGCGGCCGGTGCTGATGAACTGGGGCTGGACGTAGAGGATGGGGGCCTCGCCGCCCTGGACCATGCGGACCAGCCTGGGGAGGACCATGCTCACGTCGGGGTCTTCGGTGGCGGCGATGAAACTGGAGGTGGCGACCGCCAGTGAGACGATGGAGGTGAGGATGGCGAGCCAACTAGCCAGCCAATTGGGGACGGCGGAAAGGAAGCGTGGAGGGTTACTCGTGGGTTGAGGAGATGAGGTCGGTTGATTGGCTGGGGCCGGTTGGTATGCCTGCGCGGTTTGAGTGGGCTGTTCGGGTTTGGCAGGTGGTTTGTCCTCGGACATGGTGGCGCTCCGCGTGGGTATAGGGTGGGGGTAATATAAGGGAAGGTTGGGTGGGCGTCAAGAGGAAATGCAAAGCAAGCAAGGCTGATTGTGGGCAGGTATTTTGCTTGGTGGTGTGGGTTGATCAGGGGCGTGGGACTTCACCGACCGGGGGCGCGTGTTAGAATGCAGGTATGAGTAAGTTTCCCAAAACTGGATCGAGGTGGGTTGTACCGCTGTTTGTGATCGGCATGTTAACGGCGGGGGCCATGTTGGGCCTTGCGATCTCTCGTTTGTTCCAGGAGAGCAGAGGCGCGGTTACTGTCCTGGAACAAACGCCTGAGGAGGCACAGGTGGCGGTGACGATACCTGTACCGACGGAGACCCTGGCCGGGATGAGCGCAATTGCCCCTACAGTCACGCCTGAGCCGACCGCGAAGGCCCGTTGGGAGGGTGTTGGAGGCACACCGACGCCGTCAGCGGATGGCGAGCCGGTACGGTTCATTCCAGATGCGGAGGGATATAAGCTATACGTCGATTCGGGGGTTACTTATTATGGCGAGCAAACGCACGGGCGGTGGGACCCCTGGGTAGGCCCATCGCGTTTGCTGGTGACGTGGCTTTCGCGGGCATTTGACGGCGAGCGGGTACACGATGGGTATTTGTTGAACCTTGACGCAGGCAGGGTGGAGCGCTTGCCTGGATTCAGGGTGCATATGCAGGTGTATGCACGTGCGGATGGGAAGAAGGCGATTTTGCTCGATCTTAACAATGACGGCGGGCCTCCACGAATATACGTGTCAAACGTCGAGACGGGGGAGGTCCAGACTGTATATGACCTGGACGATGACGTGGCGCAATGGGCGGGAGAAGAGATGCGCCCCAAAGACCAGGAACTGTCGATTAGCAACGGCGAGGCAATATGGGCGGGGCAGGAGGCGTTCGTGGTGGATGTTTCGCCGGGGTTGCGCCCGCCAGCCGGGAACGAAAGCGCGGAGGAGGAGCTTCCCAGGTGGGAAGATACATTGCTGCTTGTTGACATAATCAATAGGCGGGTACACGTGGTACAGGGGTTTCTTGCCGGTGTGCTTCCTGATGGCTCGGTGCTTATCAGCCACGATACGATAAGAGGCGAGCAACTGGAGGTGCATTCGCCTCCGTACGATGCCCCGCCGGTGACGATCTCGCGGGATGGGGTGTGGATCAGCAACGTGCAGGTCAGCAGCGATGGGCGGAATGTGGCATGGATCGAGAGCCAGCCGCCGTCGCCCGATTTCCTGGACGACCAGCATATGGTGTGCTTTGAAGGCTGCGGCTTCCAACCAAAACCGCTTGCTGTAGCGTTTTGGGAGACGAGAACGGGGCTAATACGGAGAGTGGGGTTGGGGCCGCCGGGGCTGGATCGCGTGGGCCTGAACCTGTATGACTTGAGGCTACAATGGAGCAGGGATGGGCATTCGGTGTTCTATAGTGGTTTAGGGAGCGATGGGGGTACTCAGCCTTACAGGATTAGCATGGACGGTAGTATCACCGCTTTGGATAGTCCAAAGATAATGGTACGGGCAGAAACTCGCAGTAATCCTTGGGTGGCCGGTGAAGGTGCGGATGGAACAATTTATTTCGCGGGCGCAGCCTCTTATTATGACAGCTTACCACTCATAGTTAGATGGCCGGACGGCACAATGGAAACCCTGGCGGGAGAGCACGAGGGCGCGCCAGCCAGTATGTGGATGCCTGGTGGTTCGGGCCATTTGTTGCTACTCAGGGAAGATGGAGTGGAGGTGCTTAATATGGAATCGGGGGAAAGTCGCCTGGTCCGCTTCCCGACGAAAGAGGTGTTCAAGGGGATACATGGCAATCCTTTGCGAGAGGTTGTGCTATCCCAGGATGGAAAATGGCTGGCTTATTCGGGGTGGGACGATAACCAGTTTATGTCGCTTGGTGGGCAGGAGCCTGGATTGGCGCTGAAGATAGTGAAGTTGAAATAGCCAAGTATGAGGCCCTCACAGGAGTGAGGGCTTTTTCGTTTGCTGACCATCTATCGCTGAGTGACCAAACCTTTTTGTGGTGTGGTGGATACTATGGGTAGAGGACGCGGAGGCATGGCCCAAATTGATAGATGATAGGGAGCAGGAGAGGAGCGCGATCCTGGCGTTGAGGCGCGGGGATGTGCGTGGGTTGGAGGCGCTGGTGCGGATGTACCAGCTGCGGGCGGTGCGCGTGGCGTACGGGGTGGTGGGCGAGCGGCAGGTGGCGGAGGATGCGGCGGCAGATGCTTTTTTGCTGGTGTACGAACGGATCGGGCAGTTTGACAAGAGGAGACCGTTCGGGCCGTGGTTCTACAGGATCGTGGTGAACTGCGCGTTGAAGGCGGTGAGGGGGAGGACGGTGGACGGTGGACGGTGGACGGTGGAATTGGAGGGGGTAGGGGATTGGGTGGATGAGAGGGTCAGTGAAGCGCCTGGGCCGGAAGAGGCGGCTGAGCAGGGGGAGCTGCGAGAGCTGTTGTTGGGGTTGGTGTATGACCTGCCGGCACAGCAGCGGGCGGCGGTGGTGCTGAAGTATTACCTGGATATGGACGAGGCGACTATCGCGGAGATGCTGGGGTGCCCGCTGGGAACTGTGAAGTGGCGTCTGTACGCGGCGAAGGGGAAGTTGAGGGAGAGGTTGGTATCACGGTCGCAGATGGGGAAGCTGGATGTGATCGTTTGAAGAATTGAACCACAGAGGCACAAAGGCACAGAGGATTGAAGGGTTTTGGGTGGTTACAGAGGGGTAGAGAGATGGCGAAATACGATAACACTACCGATTACGATAGGGCGATGAAGCGGGCGCTGACGGAGCACCTGGAAGAGGGTGTGCCGGATGTGGACGTGTGGGGTGTAGTGCAAGAGCGCATGGCGCTGAAGTACAGGCTTAAGAGCGATGCGGTTGCGAGTAGCAATAGTGAGCGCGGTGGATCGCCTGAGATGGCACGTGGGGGTTGGTTGGAGGGCGTGAGGCGGGCGTTTGTGCCACCGGCCTGGGCCGCCATGGGACTTGTGCTGCTGGTAGTGATTACGACGGTGGCAATTTCCGGGTTGGCGGGGCGTGGGCCTGGTGTCCAGAAGGGTTTGAGTGCGTCGAGTGACGTTCTGTTCACGATACCTGTAAGTGAGAAGGGTTTGCAGGGAAGGGGTGTGATGGGTTTCGCGGTGGACGGCGATGGCACGTTCTGGATCGCGGATGAGGCAAGGCGGCTCCTGCACTACGGGAAGGGAGGGGAGTTACTTGAGGTTGTGAGTCCCGCCAAGCCCGATAAGGTTCTTATTAGCTTCATGATGCTGGGCCAGGATATGTGGTTGTATGGATTCGCGTCGATCAGTGGCGATGGCGCAACTACGGGGTCAGGCGTATGGAAAGTGGGGCGCGACGGGAGTGTGTTAGCTGAATATCTGATACCCTGGGAAACTACAGCGGCGAACGGCAGCCAATCGATCCCGGTATTGCCTGGTCTGATGAGTCTCAAGGCCGGCGGTAACGGCGAGATATTGGCCGTGAGCACAGGCAAGAGTACGGACAATTATGGTGACAACCTGGTGGAGCCGCAGGGTGGCACGGTGTACTATGTACAGCTTGTAGATCCGCAGGGCAAGCTGGATATAAGGCTGTTGGATGGGTATCCCTCCGATGGTAAGGAGTATTCTACGCGTTTGGATCCCGAATGGATTGGGGGCAAGGGCGTGGGGTATGTGTCCGATGGTAACCTGGAGGTGGTTGTTACATCTACCATGTATTTGCGTGGGTTGTTTGTAGACTCTGTTGGACCGGACGGTAGTTTTTATGTGATCAGTACAGAATTCATGTTCCCGCCTGATGAGCAAGGGGGACAGATGATAACGAGCAACGATGCACACGTTATCAGGCGATATTCCGCGGACGGACGGTGGCTGAATTGGACGCGAGCGGCGGGCTGGATAGTGGGCGAGGTCACCCTGATGAAATCGCTAGCGGCGGGTAGTGATGGCACTTTCTATTCGCTGAATTACGTGTATGAGCCGCCCATCGTCGGACCAACGTTGCTAGAAGTTCATCGCTTGAATTTCCTTGATCCGGTGCAGGCGTTGCCAACGGCAGGGCCTTTGCCGACGGTCGCGCCGGCATCGACCGTGACCACGGTTGCACCAGCGGATAACGACTTTCTTTTCACCGTGCAGGACGCCAATGCGACGGAACTGAGTTATTATCGCCAGGGCTTTGGGGTGGGAGATGACGGGAGCTTCTGGCTGGGGAAAGAGGAGGGGCAGATCGATCACTACGCCGGCGATGGCACACGATTGGGGGGCGTGCGCCTCGCGCCCGAAATGGCTCGTATCACCGACGTAGAGGTGCAGGGCCAGTATTTATGGGTGGCCTCCGGCTCGCTGGTGCTGAAACTGGATATGACCGGCAACATAGTTGAGCGATATGAGCCGTTCAAGGATTACACCTTTGTCGTGCTAGGAACAACGCAGCCCCTCAATACGACGATAGATAACCTGCGTGTGGGCGATAATGGTGAAATGCTCTTCGAGACCAATGATGGGCAGTACCTCCGAGTGGTCGATCAGGGGTGGGGCGTATATGGAGAGCCGCAACCTCCGGCGATGCCGGGGTATCCGATGGGAGGGGAGTACTACAGGAAGGGCGCAAGCTGGAACGAGATCATAGCAGGTGACGTGAGGATCACCTTGGACCTCCCGCAGCATATTGACAGATGGCACATCATGAAAGTGTTGGCGGATGGCAGCTTCTACGTGGAGGTAGACACGTCAGAGATGTCGCCCGGCGGGTCTGGGGGCGAGTCTTATGTTCTGACTGACACGTACCAGCGTTACGTGCTGCATTACAGCGCGGAGGGCAATCTGCTCAAGCGGGCACGCTTCTCTACTCCGTACCAGCTGGACGCGGGCGTGCGCGAGCTGGGAATGGGGCCGGATGGGGCGTTTTATGCGGTGGGGTTGGTGGGGCACGGGGTATTCTCACCGGGTGGGCCTGGGCGGGCAGATATCATGCGGTTGAGGTTTTACCCTGCCGGTGAGGCATTGCCGCCGGTGCCCACGCGGCTGCCTACGCCTGTGATGGTAATGCCGGTGCCGACTGAGGAGGGCAAAATCGTGCCGCCCGCGCCGACGGAGGCGCCTGTGGCGACGCGTGAGGTAGCGGACCCCACGCCGACCGAGATCAGCGCGGAAGCCACGCCCGTGACAGCGGCAGAGGTACGCGTATTTGATATAAGCTTCATCGATGCCTCGCATGGGTGGGCATGGGTATACAGGTGCCCACCCGACCCGATCATGCATGCCGGGTGCAACTCACAGAAAGTGCTTTACAAGACGGTGGATGGGGGAGCGACGTGGAGCAGTGTAGGCTCCGTATACGGGACGGCGGAGTGGTTGCTGGACGAGGCGCAGTATATAACGTTTGTTGACGAGCAGTATGGGTGGGCGTGGGGGCCGGGGCTGTTCGTTACAATGGATGGTGGGGAGACGTGGCGACGCGAGAACGTGGATGGCAGTGTCGTCTCGCTCGTGCCGGTGGGTGATAGCGCCTGGGCGATCTCCGAGCATGATTGCGACGCTAGTAACGATTGTGAGTTCACCGTTATGCGCGCAAGAGGTAGAAGCTCTGTATGGGAGAAACTGCCCAACCAGCCGGTGATTGGCGGTAAGACTGATGCACGGTTGGTGGCAGGTGGCGAACAGGATATGTGGGTCGTGTCGGGAAATGCCGTTGAGGTTGAGGCCGATGGGGATGCGCGGGTGGTCGTCACGCATGATGGTGGTGAGAGCTGGAGCCGCGTGAGCTCGCCATGTACGAGGCCGACGGAACGGGGGTTGGCGGCGCTGCCCGGCGAGCACGTGTGGATGCTTTGCGCGGGGCAACCGGCCGCGGGACGGCAGGGTAAAGAGCTGTTCCGTTCCGAGGATGGCGGCTCGACATGGCGATTGGTGGCCGACGCCCCGATAGATCAGGCCAGCAAGAAAGGGAACGAATTACCTGTGTTTGGATACGGGGGAAGGCTGGTGGTGACTTCGGAAGAGAAGGGCTGGCTACCCTTAGCTCGTGCCTGGCTGTATGGGACGACGGACGGGGGCGTGAGCTGGGAGTACGCCACGCCGCCGGAGGATGCGCCCTGGGATGGGGCTGATGGTTATGGGCCGTCGGTGGTTGTGTTCCTGGACGATACTTACGGGTGGTTTGTGGTGAAGGATACGGTGTATAGGACGAGGGATGGGGGATTGAGTTGGGAGTGGAGTGCGTTCCGGTAGTCGGGCGTAATCGTCTGCTGCTCGTATAGATACAAAAGCAAAGAGCCTGTGACATTCACGTCACAGGCTCTTTGCTCGAAGATGCGGTTAGGCTTCGACGCCTACCGTGGCGGCCTTCTCTACGTCGAAGGTGACGCCTCCGTCCGTGGTGTAGCCGGCTACCACGGTGTCGCCGGTCTTGGCGTCGCCTTTGAGGAGGCGTTTGCTCAAGGGTGTCTCAAGCTCGCGCTGGATGGCGCGGCGGAGGGGGCGTGCGCCGAAGTTGCGGTCGTAGCCGGCCTCGGCCAGGTGCTCCTTGACGGGCTGCTCCAGGCGGAGGTTGACGCCGGTGAGGGCCAGCCTGCCCGCCAGGTCGCCTACCTGGATGTCTACGATCTGGGTCAGCTCTTCCATCGTGAGGTGGCGGAAGATGATCGTGTCATCGATGCGGTTGAGGAACTCGGGGCGGAAGATGTTGCGCATGGCGTCTTCCACGCGCTTCTGCACTTCGCGCTGGTCGGTGTCGCTGTAGCCTTTGGGCAGGAAGCCGAAGCCCGCGTTCTTGGGCAGGAACTCGGTGCCTACGTTGGAGGTCATGATGATGAGGGTATTGCTGAAGTCAACCGTGCGGCCGTGGCCGTCGGTCATGCGACCGTCGTCGAGGACCTGGAGGAGGGCGTTGAAGACATCCTGGTGGGCCTTTTCGATCTCGTCGAAGAGGACTACCTGGTAGGGCCTGCGGCGCACCGACTCGGTTAGCTGGCCGCCCTCGTCGTAGCCGACGTAGCCGGGAGGGGAGCCGATCATGCGGGCGACGGTATGACGCTCGCCGTACTCGCTCATGTCTACGCGCACGATGGCATCCTCTGAGCCGAACATGTATTCGGCGAGGGCCTTGGCAAGCTCGGTCTTGCCGACGCCCGTGGGGCCGACGAAGATGAAGGAGCCGATGGGCCGTCGCGGGTCGCGCAGGCCGGAACGGGCGCGGCGGATCGCGTCAGAAACGGACTCGATGGCCTCTTCCTGGCCGACGACGCGCTTCTTAAGCTCGGCCTCCATTTCGAGCAGGCGGGTCATCTCTTCCTGCACCATACGCTTGACCGGGATGCCGGTCCACTTGGCGACCACGTCGGCCACGTCTTCTTCGTCCACGTTTTCGTCGATGTTGTGGGTGGAGAACCACTCGTGCCGCTTCTGCTCGAAGTCCTCGAGGAGGAGGTCGTGCTCCTGCTTGAGGCGGGCGGCTGTCTCGTAGTCGCGCTGGTCGGAAGCCTCCTCCATGAGCTTGATCAGGTCATCGAGGCGGTTTTGCTGCTCGCGCAGGTCGGGCGGGAGGTTGAAGACGGCCAGGCGCACCTTGGAAGCTGCTTCGTCCATGAGATCGATGGCCTTGTCGGGAAGGAAGCGGTCCTGGATGTAGCGACTGGAGAGGCGCACGGCGGCCTGCACCGCTTCGTCGGTGATGGCGAGGTTGTGGTGCTCCTCGTAGCGGGGCTTGAGGCCGCGCAGGATAGCGATGGAGTCTTCGAGGGAGGGCTGCTCCACGTAGACGGGAGCGAAGCGGCGCTCAAGAGCCTGGTCCTTCTCGATCTTGCGGTATTCGTTGAGGGTGGTCGCGCCGACGCACTGTAGGTCGCCGCGTGCGAGGGCGGGCTTCAGGATGTTGGCGGCGTCGAGCGCGCCTTCGGCGGCACCAGCACCCACGACTGTGTGTAGCTCGTCGATGAAGAGGATGATCTCTTTGCGGGCGCGCTTGACCTCTTCCATGACGGTCTTGAGGCGCTCTTCGAACTCGCCCCGGAACTTGGAGCCGGCGACCATGGCGGGCAGGTCGAGGGCGAGGATGCGCTTGCCCTTGAGAAGGTCGGGAACCTCGTTGTTAGCTATGGATTGGGCCAGGCCCTCGACGATGGCGGTCTTGCCGACGCCAGGCTCGCCGATGAGGACGGGGTTGTTCTTGGTACGGCGGACGAGGACCTGCATCACGCGCTGGATCTCGTCGGCGCGGCCAATGACGGGGTCAAGCTGGCCTTCGCGGGCCAGGCGGGTGAGGTCTACGGAGAAGCGCTCGAGGGCTTCGTAGTGCTCTTCGGGGTTCTGGTCGGTGACGCGGCGGTCGCCCCGGATTTCGCGGAGGATGGCGTATATCTTCTCCTGGTCGATCTCGGCTCCCATGAGGATGCGGCCCGTCTGGCCTCCGCGCTCACCGGCGATGGCGAGGAGGAGGTGCTCGGTGGAGATGAATTCGTCGTTGAGGCGGTCGGCCTCTTCTGCCGCGCCCTGGAGCACGCGGTTGGCGCGGAGGGTGATGTAGCCTGTGGCGCTGCCCCTGTTGGCGGTGGAGAAGTTCTGCATCGCGTTGAGGGCAGTCTCAAGCTGGCGGGTCATGGTTTGCACGTCGCCTCCCAGGCGGCCAATGATCTGGGCCGGGAGGGAGTTTCGCTGTTGCAGGAGCGCCAGGAAGACGTGCTCTACATCAAGCTGCGTGTGCTGCTTGGAGAACATGATCTGCTGTGCCCTCTGGAGGGCCTCCTGCGCTTTTTCTGTAAATCTGCTCATCATGGTTATGTACTCTCTTTTATGGCTCTCTATTCTCGTGCTGGCTTATTATATTCTTATTACAACATCCGTGCCATGCTATGCAGGGTTAGTATTGCGTACTGCTTATTGCGTATTTTGTATGTACTGCTGGTATTAGGACGGTTAGTTGTCAGTTGTCAGTTGTCGGTTGTCGGTTGTGGGTGTGAGTATAGCGCGGAATGGTGATGGGGATTTTTGATTTGCACCTTGTTGGTTGTTGGTTGTCAGTTATCAGTTGTCAGTTCGTTACGGAAGCTAATAACCGGCAACCGGCAACTGACAACTCATAACTTATTCGACGTCTAGTTCGCGGCGGAGGGCTTCTAGCTCGGTGAGGAAGCGGCCGCGCATGTGTTCCATTTCTTCGTAGAGTTGGAGCATGCGCTCGCGCATGTAGAGGATGGCTTCCGCGCCCGCGAGGTTGACGCCGAGGTCGTTGGTGAGGCGCATGATAGAGCGCACTCGCTCGATGTCGCGCTCGGAGTAAAGGCGGATTTTGCCTCCGCTCCTTCGCGGCTCGACCAGGCCCTCACGCTCGTACAACCGGAGGGTCTGAGGGTGGACTCCCAGGATCTGGGCCGCAATACTTATTACGTAGAGGGGTTGCTCCTCGGCGTTGAGGTTGGGGTCCTGGCGGCGCGCCGTGCGGTAGCGGCTTACTGTGTGGGTGTGCTGTGTGGCTGCTCTCTCCTGGTGGTCGGGGTCGGTCCTGGCCCTCATGGCTGACCTCCCGTCTGCTCGTTATATATACGTTGCAACTCGTCATATAGTTGCTTTTCGCGCTCGTCGAGCCGGGTCGGGAGCTGGACTTCGAGGCGGGCGTAGAGGTCGCCACGGCGGTCGGGCTGCTTGAGATGGGGCATACCCTGGCCGGTGAGCTTGAAGGTGCGCCCGTTCTGCGTGCCCGCGGGGATCTTGAGGGCAAGGCGGCTGCCTTTGGGCGTGGGGACTTCGACCTCGCCGCCGAGGATGGCCGTGTAGAGGGGAGCCTGGACGGTGGTATGGAGGTCGTCGCCTTTGCGCTCGAAGCGGGCGCTAGGTTGGACGTTAACCTTCAGGTAGAGGTCGCCTTTACCGCCACCGCCCGAGCCGCGCCCGCCCTCGCCCGCCACGCGGACGCGAGAGCCTGTGTGGACGCCTGGGGGGATTTTCACTTCGATACGCCTGGGGCGAGAGATGGTGCCGGAGCCGTTGCAGGTGGGGCATACCTTGTTGGCGCTGACGCCGGAGCCGTTGCAGGTGGGGCACATCTCAGGGGCGTCCATCTGGAG
>JBAURA010000446.1:0-6526 GCA_049580985.1 Chloroflexia bacterium | reverse complement strand
GTCCCGCACCTTCTGTGGGTTGTCGAAGTTGTCGGTTAGCGCCTGCACGTCCGCTATCAGGAGATAGCTGTCGTACTCGTGCTGGAGCCTGACCCGGTCCGCCAGCGACCCCACGTAATGCCCCAGGTGAAGCGGCCCCGTCGGGCGGTCCCCAGTCAATATGCGCTTCTTAGCCATTGTTCGCTCCCTCCCTTAGTTGTCGGTTGCCAGTTGTCAGTTGTCGGTTCTAAATCTTACTGACAACCGACAACTGATAACTGATAACCGGCAACAAAAAACGCCCTCGTCCCAAAGAAGGGACGGGGCAAACCCGCGGTACCACCCTGATTCGGCATCTCCTGCCGCGCTCTGTGGCAGCGATGCGCGAACCGCGAAACGAAAAGCGCGAAACGCCGATCTAACTGCCTTACCCCTGATAACGGTGGAGCGTACCGTCGCGGCCTACTCGTTATGCGCTCTCGCGTTTCGCGCTTCCCTTTCAACCTGCGGCTCACAGATCCATTCACCCCCCGCGCCAGCGCCGGCTTGCACCTTTCCCGGCTCTCTGTGGCCCCGCTTTGGCGGCTACTAGCTCTGCTCTCAGCCTTTTTGCGTGTTCAATTGTTCAATCAAGTATAAAGCTCTTTCGCGCCACGTGTCAAGGATCTTACTCTTACGATTTTTGGCCCCTGGCTGGCGAAAATCCTAAAAATCCGCGAAAAGATTATACTTTTGGCTACTAGCACAAACGTTCTATTAATGCTATAATATAAATGAAAGGGCCTTCTCCCGCCCAAGCTCGCAAAGGTGTACATAAGGACGACGGTCGATCCCTATGCACCATACCTGCACCTTAACAATAAGATAATGCAATGCCCTCGATCTATGGTCAAGACAGCCCGCGCAGGCGGGCTTTGCTGACGTAGCACGCGGATTTATCCGCCGTGCGCTCTCCAGGCCTGTTAATCTTCACCAACCGCCGGGCGCCCCTACCCTCATACCCAAAATCCAACAAAAACCTCTGCGTCCTCTGCGGTGAGCTTCCCCCTCCCCACCTACCGCACAGTCTCCAGCGGCTCGTGCCCCAGGATAACCGGCAGGTCCGCATACATCCGCAGGTCAAGAGGCGCGCCAACGCTCACCCCGCCGGCAGGTGGCGACAGGGCTGACGGCGGCACGATAGAGTCCTCGCCGCCGGGCGGCGTCCACCGCCACTCGACGTCCCCACGAGTGTTCTCCGTCTCAAGCTTCAGCTCCACCGCGTGCTTGCCCGCCCCAAGCGTGATCCCCGCCGAGAACGGTTCATCCGCCGGCGCGTCCCTGCGTATCACTTCCGTGCCGTCGATCAGCAAATGCCCCCTACCTTGCAGATGCAGGGTCATCGTGTAAGCCCCCGTAGTGGGCGCTTCCAGGCTGCCCATCCAGGTGACGCTGTACGGCTTGCCGTCGTTCCTCACCAGGCCTGACACGCAGCATAGCGCGAGGGCATTGCTCAGGAGATGCTGCTCCGGCCTCCCCTCCACCCGCACCACGCCGAACAGCCCCCTCGGCGCACTCTGCTCCGAGAATAGCTCCTCCGTGCGCGCGGGACGCCACTGGAGCGGGAGCGATACGCCGTTGTCGTCCGGCACACCGTGTTCCGCCCACTCGAACGTAGGGGCTTTACCCGCCGCCTCCACCGTGCCCTCGTAGGTGATCGCGTGGTCCCCGGCCGCCAGCGACACGGTGGCTTCCGCGATGGTTTCCCCCGCTGGTACGTTCGCCACCTCGGTGCCGTCTATCGAAAGTCGCGCCGGGCCTGGCCCGATGCGGAAGCTGTAGTTCCAATAATTGAGCACGCGCAACCCCGCTGTCCAGGTCACGCGGGCCGGGTAGCTGTCAATGCCTCCCGGCACTGCTCCCAACGTCGGCACGAACGTCACGTCTCCGCCCTCGACCTGTGCCTTCGCGCCCTGCGAAGCCGCCCAGTCCTCTTGCGATACCCGGTACATCGACACTACGGTGCCCTCGCTTGGGTGATTGTAGTCTTGCAGGGACCCGGAAGGGTAGAGCGAACGTAAGTAAGGGATGTAGAACTGCTGCTCCGGGAACACCATGAACGACAGGTTAGTGTCGGCGGGCCTGGTCAGCGGCAGATCGCTGCCGGGGAACTTCAGCCCGCCGCGCGGCGTCTCAGGCGCGAGTAGCTGCACCCACCCTGAGTTTACCATGTGGTACCCTCTACCGATGCTCATAGTCAGCGTATCCGTGCCCTGCTCGTTCACCGCCTCGCCCTGGATCGTCGATTGCGGCCACCTGTCTCGCTTCCCGTAATCGCCAAAGTAAAAGGTCGCCTGGCCGATCCCGATCCAGGCCACGATCACCGCCGCTGCCACGGTCGCGCCCATCGCCACGCGCGGAGTCCAGCTTGCGTTCACTCTCGACGCCGCCGTTTGCACCCGCCTGATCAGGCTATCCAGCACCAGCACCGAAAAGAAAGCAAGCGTAGGTATGGCCGTGCCCATGCGCTGGAAGTTGGGCGTTTCCACCGTCACGATCACGCCCACCAGCCCCAGCCAGAACCACAAAGCCAGCACCACATACCGGGGGTCGCGCACTTTGAGGCCTGCCCAGCCGATCCCCAGCAGGGTGAGCACGGCCAGCAGGCCGTTCATGATCGGCTTGTCGGTCGGCCAGAAGCCCCCATCATCCACGAACTGGTTGAACGCCCCCACTCCCCGGATCGTCTGCTCCACCAACAGCTGCGGGGTGGACCACTCATGGTTGTAATACCGCAAGCGCGGAGGGTTGTTGCTGTTGAATATGGAAGTCTCCGCCGCCCTGAGCGTGAAGTTCTCCGGGGTGCGCGCGATGTTTGCCGCGAAAGGCGACATAATCATGATCCCGGCCACGGCGGCCACCACAATGCCTCTCGCCACCGCGAGCCGCCTCCCCCCCAGGCCGTGCACGAAGAAGTAGACGCACACCAACGCCGCCAGCGCGGCCCACAATCTACCCGTGGGATAAAAGTAGACCGAGAACCCACCCGCCAGCCCCGCGCCCGCCCAGGCCCACATGCGCCCCGTGCGCGCCGCCTCCAGGAAAAGGGCCATGCTCAAAGCCCACAGGGTGGCGGTCGGCCCCGATTCGGTCGTCTCGCGGGCGAATTGCAGCGCGATCCCCAGCACGGCGAACACCCCTCCCGCCATGAGGCCCACACGCCAGCTAAAGTGCCTCGCGCCGATCCAGATGATGATAGCCAGCGTGATGACACTGGCCGTCGCACCGAACACCCGCGCCTGTACGAAGCCGATCCCGATCAGCTTGAATAGCCACGACAGGAGGGTGAAGTAGACCATCGAGATGTGGTACCACCCGTCGCCGAACACGCTCTCCGTGTTGGTTCCATTTATGATCTGGATAGCGGAGGCCGCTCGGTCCCCCTCGTCGGCGTTGATGCCGAAAGGCACCTGGTCCAGCCCCAGGAAGCGCGCGGCCACTGCCACCAGGCCGATCACCACGATAGACGCGACCACCACCTGTCTGCCGGACACGGAGTGAGGCCACGCGCCGCCCATCCAGCGGGCCGGCCAGCTATGCCGCCGGTGGAGCGCTATACCCGTTGCCAGTATGACCCCCAGGCTGAGGAGCCACAGCCACTTGCCCGGCTCCGATTTCAGGTCGTTCCTCAGCATGAGGAAGGCCGCCAGGTTCAAGGCCACAGCCACCCCAACCCCCACCGCCAATATCGCCCAGAAGAGGCGGTCGCCCCTGCGCGGGCGCTCCGGCGGACTATCTTTGGACGGCATATCGCCCGGCGCGGGCGGCAATAGGGAAGCGCTCCACGCGAAGAGGCCGATGCCCGCCAGGTAAAGGAGCAGGCTCAGGACGGTGGTGTTCCCCGACTCCACAAGCGCCTCGCCCAGCCCGCCCAGCGCCAGCGCCCCCAGCCCCCCCGCCAGCGGCACAAGCGCGCGGCGTGGAGACCGGATCGTCTCTGTAGAAGCGTGTGAAGTCTCGGCATGGGCCGCGCGTGCGGGCCGGGTAGTGAGAGCAGCCTGCTGCTCAGACGCTGGCACCCCGGCCGGAGGGACCTGTTGCGCACTTTTCGCCGAACGAGTGACACGCACGGGCAAGGTTGTTCTGACGCGGATCGTGCGTCGCGGCAAATCGGACCTCCGGCTGCTCTAGCGCTTGCGTGGTACTGTCAACAACGAACCGGCCCACGTCTAGGGGCCACCATTCCACGTGCTCAAATTATAGCTTACCCGCCGAGTACCCGCAACGTAACAATTACCGCCCCCACCGCCAGGGCCAACCAGATAGCCACGATCACTACGGCGGCGATCCGGCTCACAGGCTTGCCTTGCGCCATTGCTTCCCGCGCCCTCTCCCGACATTCAACCAGCACCTCTGCCGGCAGCATCCTCTTCGCCAGCGCCACGCCGAGCGGAATCAGCACCAGGTCGTCCAGGTAGCCGAGCACCGGGATCGGATCGGGGATGAGATCGATTGGGCTGAAAGCATAAGCAACCACGCAGGCCGCGAATACCCGCGCGTAGAGCGGCACGCGTGGGTCCCTGTACGCCAGGTAGAGCGCGTACACTTCCACCTTCATATCTCGCGCCCATTGCTTCCACCTGCTGATCAAGCTCATGGGCCGATTATATCGGAAAGTAGCGACTAAGCGTTGCCAACTCGCTCGTCGCAGTCTATCTGGGAATTGTGTTGGCCCGGCTAATCGGCTGATCTACCTCGGCGTTGGCAGTGGCACGGCGTCCAGGTATACCGTGCCTCGCGTGATGCCGGGGGTTTGGGAGTCCACAGTGATCGTGACTCTTTCCATAATCCACACGCTTGGGACAACCGTCTCCTCAATGGTCCAATTCTCGTACAGGGCGGCGCGCCCATAGCGCAATACTGTAATGCCCGGAGTTGAGTTCATTCGTGGGTCTCTTGGGTCGCCTCCCTGCACCTGCATTCCAAAGTCTTTCTCCATGACACCAAGATAATAGGCAAGCACCTGTTCGCGCGTGTCCGTGGTGCTGAACGTGAAGTTAGTCAGGAGAGTGGGTAGCGCGATGGGCGTGGCCGTGGGCGTGCTCAACGAGCCTATGCGGCCCGGCGTCAGCGGCGATACAGACTGCGCGTTCGGGTAGACAGGGAGTACCTCGATCCTGGGGTGCTCTTTTTTGACCGTCAAGCCCACCAGCATGCCGAACGTGGAGCAGAAGAGGAAGATCGCCGCCACCATGATCGGGCCTGCGATGCGTGCATTAGCCAACCGTATCCTGGGTGCTCTGTTCATCGGTCGCCTACTGTGATATAGAGTAATCGGTAAACAATCTTCTGGCTAGGATTTGGTTAGCTATCTGTTTTGTAGTGGGATTAATCAGATCATCGGGAAATTGCTCTAGCAAATCCTTGATAGATTTGATCTCAACACTTTCTATGGGCAAATGCCTACCAAGTATTAATGATCGCATACCAACTTCGGTTTCTCCTAAAGCCAGCAATGCCACCCCTAGTGTCAGATAAGCATTGAATAGGGGGACGATTACTAGACCTTTCTGGAGAAAGTCGATCGCGTGACGCACACTTTCCGGATTCGCTTGATACAAGTAGAAATCCCCATAGCGAAAATATAACCTGAAGTGTGCTGGTTCTAACGTTTGTGCCTTTTCCAAATCTTGCAACGCTTCGTCGAATCTTCTCTTCCTCGTTAGATACCCGGCGCGATTCCGATAAAGAAAAGCAAGATCGGGTGCCAGTTCAATAGCTTTACTCTCCGCGAAGAGTTCTAAGGCTCGAATTGGTGCATTTGATAGAACTGTCAAATTAAATCGAATATACGGATGAGATTTGGATCGAATGAGGCCGAGGCGTAAGATCGGCAATTGTATGAGTAGTTGTATCGCGGCCCACATTATCTCAAGAATGCTTGACGAATCATCGAAGTATCTGTGAGTACCCTCAGCCATTACTATTCGGTGAACCGCACTAACGGCGTCAAAAGCCTCTGCGAAGTTTCGCACGGCAAAGGCGTTGCTCGCTCTCGATTGCAAACCATCCAATCTCTCCTGAACTAAGTCAACTTGACTGCGCTTATGCGGCGTAGTCAAGACCTGTATCACAGTAGATTTTTCTTTATCAAACCTCGAATCGTCTGAGGCCGACCGCCCGAGAAGTTTCCCTCTGGTGGCCGATGCCGTTTCAGGTTCAGCCAAAGAGTCGAGCATAACCTGAACGAAATCAGATGATTTATCCAACTTCGGTGTTTGCCGTCTCCATCTTGTAATTGTTTCGTCGATTGCTTTCTGGGCAGTTGCTTGCACAGAAAGGTCACGAGGCATTTTGGTGAGCATCATGTGAACCAAGAGTGGTAGTGCGCTTGTCGCATCGAACTTACGACCCCAAATGCGGATTGCTCGGCATCGAATTGAGGCAGGTGCATTTTCATCGCGTATGAGCAGTTCAACATAATCACGCTCACTGTCTATCATCGGCGGCGTTTGAAACTGATTAGGACTATCTTCGATCGCTGCTAAACGACGTAGGTCTCTTATAC
>JBAURA010000445.1:0-7214 GCA_049580985.1 Chloroflexia bacterium | reverse complement strand
GCATACAGGGCGGGCACGGGGACCCGCCCCTACGAAAGCAGCCTAATACTTATAGAACCCCTCGCCCGACTTGCGGCCCAGCTTGCCTGCCTGCACCATCTTCACCAGCAGCGGGCACGGCCTGTATTTCGGGTCCTTAAAGCCGTCGTAGAGCACGTGCAGGATATCCAGGCAGACGTCCAGCCCGATAAAGTCGGCCAGCGTGAGCGGCCCCATCGGGTGGTTCATGCCCAGCTTCATAACGGTGTCTATATCCTCTTTGGACGCCACGCCCTCATAGAGGACAAAGACCGCCTCGTTGATCATAGGCATCAGCACGCGGTTGGAGACGAAGCCGGGGTAATCGCGCACCTCCACGGGCGTCTTACCTAATTTCACCGCCAGGTCGCGCACCGTCGCATACGTTTCGTCGCTGGTGGCGAGGCCGCGTATGACCTCTACGAGTTGCATGAGAGGCACAGGGTTGAAGAAGTGCATCCCGATGAAGCGGTCCGGCCTGCCGGTCACAGCAGCGAGCCGGGTAATATCGATAGATGAGGTGTTGGAGGCCAGGATAGCTTCCGGGTGGAGCAAGCCGTCAAGCTCCTTGAAAGCAGCGGCCTTGGCGTCGTAGTTCTCGAAGATCGCCTCCACCACCAGGTCGCACCCCGCGAGGTCGGAAAGCTCGGTGGTGGTTGTAATCCGGGCAAGCGCGGCGTCACTCTCTTCCTGGCCGATCTTGCCTTTCTCAACGAGCTTGCCCAGGCTCTTGCGGATGCTGCCCATCCCCCGCTCAAGTTGTGCTTCACCCACATCCCGCAGCTTCACCTCGAAACCCGACGACGCGAACACCTGGGCGATACCATTGCCCATAGTGCCCGCGCCCACGACGCCTACTGTCTTTATTTCCATAGGACTCCTTTGTATCCTTGTGATAGGGGTTAGGGGATTAAGGGGTTAAGGGATTGGCGTTGCTGTTACTCCCTAATCCCTAATCCCTAATCCCTTAATCCCCTAACCCCCTAACCCCATCACGCCTGCAACTCCACGTACTGCGGCAGCGGCCCTCCGATTAGGGGGAGGGCGTAGTCTATGAACGATTGGGTGACGAAGTTGCCTGCCGGGTTCAGGAAGTCGGCGGGCAGGTGCTTCTCTATGTTGGCGATCTGTTCCAGGGGTGCCAGGCCGATGGTCGCCCGGTAAACGGGGGCCTCGGCGCGCTCCAGGATGACCATGCAGTCGGTCTCGCCCGCGAGTGCGGCGCGCACGGCTGCCCTGCCGCACTCCTCGGCTTCTATCAGGTCTACTTCGCTCTGGTGGGCCTGCGACATCCTCTGGAGCGTGCCTGGAGCATCCACGCGCGAGCGCAGGTCGAGGCGCTTCGTGATTAACTGGCTGAGCGCCCAGGCCGGGCTGTTGGTGCGGTAATACTGGTGGCCGAAGGCGTCCACGTAGCTCGGTGCGGCGGTAGTGGGTGAGCCGTTGTCGCCGAGCGCTTCGAGGGCGGCGATGGAGAAGGGCTTGCCGTCGCGGCTGCGCAGGTTCTCCGACATGACGATTATCACGTGGCCGTGGTCCTGGTAGATGCGGGTCACGTCGCCCAGGATCTCGTCAACCTCCTTGGGAGCTTCGGGCACGTAGATGAGGTGCGGGGTCTCCCAGCCGGTGGCGCGGGCGAGGGCAGCGGAGGCGGTCAGCCAGCCGGAGTGCCTGCCCATCGTCTCCAGGATCTTGACCGGGTAGATGTCGGGCATCGCCTTCGTGTCGAGGGTCGTTTCGAGCGTGGAGATGGCGACGTAGCGGGCCGCCGAGCCGTAGCCGGGGCAGTGGTCGGTCACGGGCAGGTCGTTGTCGATAGTCTTGGGCACGGCCACCACGCGCAGATCGTAGTCGGAGGTGAGCGCCGCGCCCGCGAGCCGGTGCGAGGTGTCGGCTGAGTCGTTGCCCCCGATATAGACCATGCACTGCACGCCATGCTCTCGGAGGACGGCCATCGCCTGGGGCACGTCGGCGTCGGTGAGGTGGTAGCGGCACGAGCCGAGGGCAGCCGAAGGGGTCTGCTGGAGGGCTGGGAGCACGTCGTTGGGGAGGCTGCCGAGGTCTACGAGGTCGCCGCGCAGGAGGCCCAGGATGCCGTTCCGCATCCCGTAGATGCGGCGCACGCCCTGCGCCCGCGCTTCGCGGATCACCCCCACCAGCGATGAGTTGATGGCCGCCGTCGCCCCGCCAGACTGCCCGACGATCAGGGCCGTGGGCGTGGGCACGTTCTGGGGTGGTGGCTGAAATTGCGATTGCGGCTGCGCCTCCACTTCGGATGGGGTGGGCAACGCGTTGCCGTTAGGTAGGTCGGGGTCGCCGTTGCCTTGTGGCTGTTGGGTGTCCATGCTCTGTGACTCCGTCGCTTGCGGCGTGGTCTTCGGTGCGCGCTATCCCATCGCCGTTGATTGGAGGCACGCACTGAGGCAGCCTATTATAACGTAGGGGAGCAAGGGAACGCTAGTTCTGGAGGCTGTTTAGGGCTAGGATTGGGGCTTGAGAAGGCGGATGAAGCCGGCTTGCTCGAAGTGATGGTCGGTGGTGAGGGCTTCGGTTATGCCAAGTTCCTGCATAACCACGAAACTGGCGCAATCTACCAGACTCCAGAGTTTGTCCGGGCGGCGGGAGAGTAGGTTCCATGCCTGTTCATCTCGCACTTGGTCGATGAAGACAACCTCGATATGAGGGGCGGATCTGATACTCTCGAAGAAGCGGATGGCTTGCGATCTTGGCACGCGAAGTGGACTTGTTAGAAGGGCTATGAGCTCCGTCAGAATGAGACTCGTAGTCACTAACTTGTCGCCGCTATCACGGACGTTCCTGTATAGCTCGGTTACTTTATCATGGTACGCTTGCTCAGAGGGATCGACAAAATAGCCCCAGGCTGATGTGTCTACGAAGATGCTAGGCATCTTTCTCGTCGTTCTCTCGACTCGTTCCCCTGGATAAGTTCTCGCCAAGATACTTATCGTGGTTCTCTGCCCAATCCCTGAATTCGGGAGGTGCTACGAAAGCTCCGATGAATTGCTCCAGGGGATCGTATGGCTGCACTTTCTGTACAGCATCAGCCAGCCATTGCACGGCCACCGCTTCCGGCTGCTGACCTGCTTTCTGGGCCGCTTCGACCAACGATGCGTAGACATACTCAGGCAGCTCTATTTGCATAGTTCGATTCATAAAGATTCCCCTAGTGGACAATTGCCATTGACTTTCAATTTCATATTACAGCAGAATGATGAAAGAAGGAAGCCTGATGGAACTTACAAGAGTAAATAGGAGTATTTTTTAGGAGGAATGAGACGCAACCGCTCAGCTAATTCCCATTGCCCTCAGTATCCCCGATTCAATAAAACTGACCCTGAAGAATAAAGGTCGGTAATTATTGACGTAGTTGGGAAACAATGATATGATACTGGTAGTAATAGGCGACTCTAATTGGATTGGGTATACGTCTGGTTGAGTTATCTATCATAGCATTTGAAGGGAACTTTGTATTAGGAGGCGGGTTCACATATCATGTGTGACCCGGTAAGTAATGCCGTTAACAAAAGCAGAAATCATGGAGCAGTTAGATCTCCTGTTCGCAAGGACAGGTGGCATAGACAGTTGGATTAGGGAGGAAACACCTGATCCCGTTTTTGATCGTCTTGGCAATTTAGATAGCTCCCCGATAAGTGTGTCGCAACTTAACCAATTGCTGCTGTTGTCTGATGAAGCAGGGATGACACCAGCATTTTTCAATTATTACTGGAATTTGAAGCCACGTCACACTTACGATGTCACGAAGATACCTGGCTTCGAGGAAGAGTGGATTGGAGGGCGTTCAATCCTATCCATAGGTCATCTCAAGTGGGGCTTATACCGTTTTTACGTTGATGCACTGCTCTATTTTGGAAACATTCGCACCGCTTATCGAACATTGCGGACGATGACAGATGAGGAGCTTCTTAGCTACTTCGAAGACAAGCGATTCAATACGGAGTTCATGAAAGAGAGAGGAGAGCCACTTTCTTTAATACCAATTGCCAAAGATCGCCGGTACCTGATCTCTGAAATGGCATGCAAGACTTATGATGGCAATGCTTCCGAACTACGTACTGCATTGCAATCTGCCTTGCAGGAAAGTCGACTTGGGCGGGAGGTCGCAATAACCATCGAGGAGCTAGTCAGTGGAGCATATATGAAAAGGGATTATGGGGATAAGGCAGGTCAGTTTCGACTTTCAGTTGGCGAATTTCTGAATGAGGAAGTAAGCTCCGAAGCCGAAATTAATACAAAAGTCGATGGTGTTCTAGACAAGTTCATACCGGCTCGAACTGCGGCCTTGCAGAATACACGCTATTACTTATCAATGGTTGGCGATTTGGATGTATATGTAGCTACAAGTATGAGGGACAGACAAGATTTTCGTGACATGGCTGACAGATGCGAGGATATTTTTGGAGATAGCCAACTCTCAGATCTCCATATCCGTTATTTTGATCCAACAATGAGTGCAGCTATGGGACACGAGGACAAAGGGTTGATCGAATGTTTGATGGTGAAGTGTGCGAAGGCATTGGTTTACTGTGCCGGGGCAAGAGATAGCTATGGCAAAGATGCTGAGGCTGCAATGGCACTTAGTCTAGGCAAGCCTGTAATCTTTCTGTGCGACGAAGAAGAGAGACGACGGTTTTATCAAGATGTACATCCCTTAAGCCGATTGATTCATTTCGAAACGGGAGTGCCAGTAGGTGCGATGGTTACAACGTCAACGCGTCAAGTAGCGACTTTGCTCTATCGGATATTCATGAACGAGATGGAATACGAAATCGAAAGAACAGAAACGGGATACTTGCGTCTACGAGAGAAACTTACGGGCTCTGTGGTCCGCTTGCAAACGAGTGATAACCTCTTACGAGAAACCTTTTGGAACTATTACCATAACAGAACCTAGAGTGTTTACTTCATGGCATGGCTAGTTACAACTCTTACCTTCATGAACTGCTAGGGGTTGGACGCCAGATGCACCATCTTAGCGATCTGCGCCCGCGAGGCGTTGCTGTTGGGGCGGAAGTAAGGCTTGTCGCCTGGGGGCACGCACGGTTCGGGGTTGCCGCAGGGGTAGCCTGAGAGGATGCCGTGCGCGTAGGCGGTCTCTACGTACTGGTAGAAGGTGGAGCCTGGGGCTACGTCCTGGAACGTGCTGACGGGCGGGTTGAGGAGGGGCCAGCCTGCCGCCAGGGTGACAATCTTGGAGATCTGTGCGCGGCTGATGGAGTTGTTGGGGCGGAAATAGGGCTTGTTGAGTGGCGGTACGCACGGCTCGCCAGCGCCGCCGCAGTTGTAGCCGCTCACGAGGCTTTGAGCCGCCGCCGTCTCGACGTACTGGTAGAAGGTGGAGCCTGGGACCACGTCCTGGAAGCGGGAGTTTGGCGGATTTTGCAGAGGGTAGCCGAAGGCCAGCACCACTATCTTGGATAGCTGGGCGCGGGTGGCGTTGTTGGCGGGCTGGAATGAGCCATCGTTGTAGCCGCCTATCGCGCCGGCATTCGCCAGCGATTCGATGAAGCTGTAGGCCCAGAAGTCGGCCGGCACGTCCCAGAAGCGGGTGTTGGCGAGGAGGATTTGCTGGCTGGGGGCCATCGTCGTCCTGCGGGGCGGGAAGTCCTCCACCACATAGGGGAGCATCGTGTAGGTCAGAGGCGACGGGCCGTAGTTGGCGGGTATATTAAAGTCGAGATGCCACGTGCCGGAGTAGATGGTGCCGGATATGAGCGTCATGCTGAGCAACTGGGTGTCGTTGTTGGGGTATGTGACCAGCACGTGCGCCGTGTCGATGGCGGCGGGGCCGCTGTCGCGGGCGTCGAGGTCTATGCTGAGTGAGCCGCCGTCGCGGGTGAAGTTGACCCGGTTGTAGCGCACCGAGGTGATCACGGGCGGGCCGTCAACGGGCGTGGCGGACGGTATCGGCGTGGCCGTGGGCAGAGGTGTGCCCGCCACGGGTGTGTAGGTGGGTGGTGGGTTCTGCACGAAGCTTTGGAGCGCGGGGCGCGCCAACCGGTTTTTCACGCCGTAGAAGCGGAAAGAGTTGCACTCTGGATACCAGGGGGCCTCGTCGAAGTCGAAGTTCCAGGTGAACATCGCGCCCATCCAGGGCCAGTAGGAGCGCGCCCACTGGTGCGCCCTCACCAGGTAATCGGCCTGCTGCTGCTGGTTGAATACCTGGTACCACTGGACCTCCTGGGGCGGGCAGTTGTAGCCCTCGGTGGCGGGGTTGATAGCCCACCCAAGCTCGGTGGCCCAGATCTTCTTGTGGGCGTCCCCGTTGGCTACCATGTAGGCGCGATGGCGCTCGGCCCTGCGGAAGACGAGGCCGCTCTGGCTGGTGACGGGGTCGGCCTCGGGAGCCGAGATGAAGCCGTATGGGTGGTCGGCCAGCACGTCGAAGTAGGGAGCCGCGCCCGCGTTATACATCCCCTGTATGAAGAGGAGATCGTCGATATGGCATGCCGCGCGTATCTCAGCGACGGTGGTGATGGCCCCGCCCGCCACGGTGGCCGAGGCATCGCGGGCCTTGATCCGCGGGTAGGCGGCGCGGAGCAATTCGGTGTAGCGGGCGGGGTCGGGGCACATATCTCCCCATTCGTTAGAGACGTTAGGTTCGTTCCAGATCTCGTAGGCCACCTGCTGGCCGGTGAGGCGCGAGCGTACGCGCTGGGCCAATGCGCCCGCGAAGGTGCCGAAGTCGTCGGGGTCTTCAGGTGGGCAGGTATCCCAGTTGGAAATGCAGTCGGAGGCGCGCGCCCATTCGGGGGTGCGGCTGATGCGAATGAGGACGTTGACGTTGGCGGTGCGGGCGGCATCGGCTATGTTGTCCACGTTGTTCGCGCCGGAGAGCCAGCTATATTGCCCCCGCGAGGTCTCTTCGTCGCTCCAGAAGATGCCGTATGAGACCCAGCCGAAGCCCATGTTGCGCACGGCGGCGTTGTTCCCCAGCAAGGCCATCAGGAAGCCGTAATTGATCGTGTCGTTGGGATTTTGGATTTTGGATTTTGGATTTTGGATTGCTGTGGCTGTGGGGGCGGGCAGCTTCGACCCTGCGTAGGCGCTGGTTGGGCTATTGGCGGCGCCTGTAGTGGCGACAGCCGAGGCCAGGATGGCGCAAATCAGCAATGCGGCGGCCAGGATGCTCTTGTTGTTTCTTCCTTGCGTCATAG
>JBAURA010000444.1:0-47768 GCA_049580985.1 Chloroflexia bacterium | reverse complement strand
GGACGAAGGACGGACGACGAAGGCGCTTCATCCGTCTTTAGTCCTTCGTCCTTCGTCCACTGTCTTAGCTCGGCCACGAGGCGGGACTTGCCGAGACCCGCTTCGCCCATGATGGATACGACGCGGCCCAGGCCGGCGGTTACATCCTCGATGGCTGCCTGTAGTGCGGAGAGTTCTCGTGCCCTGCCGACCAGGGGGGAGGCAAGGCCCTCGATGCCTCGCGTGGGGATAGCGCCTTCGCGCGCGCTGAGCACCTCGTAGGCTGGCACCGGCTCAGCCTTGCCTCGTACTTCGATCTCGCCTAACGCGTTGAAGTAGAAAAGGTTGGACACCGATTTGTAGGTGTTGCCGGAGATGCGCACGGTGCCGGGTTCGGCGGCCTGCTCCATGCGGGACGCCAGGTTGACGGCATCTCCCATAGCGGTGTATTCAACTCGCAGGTCCGACCCCACTTCGCCCACTACCACCAGGCCGGTGTTGATCCCGACGCGAACGTTCAGGTCGAAGCCGTGTTGGCTCTTGATCTGCTGGCGATACTCTTTCATGCCCTCGATGATGTCAAGTCCCGCCAGCACAGCCCGCTGGGGGTCATCCTCGTGGGCGATGGGCGCGCCGAAGAAGGCGAGGATGGCGTCACCCATGAGCCGGGCAAGGGTGCCTTCGTACCTGTAAATAGGCTCGATCAGGTATTTGAAGGCGCCGTTCATGATGTCGGCCCACTCCTCGGGGTCGAGCATCTCGGCGAGGGTGGTGGAGCCTTTTATGTCGCAGAAGAGGACGGTCACGATGCGCCGCTCGCCCGCCATGCCGCGGTTTGCCCTGGCTGCCTCTAGCTTGTTGAGGAGTTCCTTTGGGATGTACTGTTGCAGACGGCCAAGCGACTGGTCGGTCGCGGGCCTGGCCGGGGAGGAGTGAGAGGGTGTTACTATGGGGGTGGCTACCTGGGTAGGTTCGAGCGCTGGAGGGCCGGAGGCAGCTACCGGGTGGCCGCAATTGACGCAGAATCTGGCCCCGGGCATAAGCTGGGTGCCACAACCGCGGCAGCTAATAGAGAGCGAGGTTCCGCAGTTGAAGCAGAACTTGGCACCTTCCGGGTTATAGGTCTGGCAATCAGGGCAATTCATGCAAAAGCACTCCTTCGGCAACAAACGGCAGCGCCACAGAACCCGTCATAGAGAGGGACGGCCTATGAGCGCCCAATGCCATGCGTGTTACCTTGCGAGGTACAGCCCTCGGGCTTCCGTCCGCACAGATATTTACATGCAGACAGCCGCCCCGCCATCTCTACAAGAGATAGGGGGACGACGATGATATGTGCCAGTATATCACTCAAGGAGGTAACGAGGCAATAGTAGCGATTACTCTCTGAACGCATTATGCGGCGTGGGGGTGCTCATTGTCCCGCCCGAAAGGTGCTCAATAAGTGTCCAATCAAGAGTTATGGCGAAAGGATGCTTGCGGCTCCGGGGGCGATCCACTAAGCCTGTTATTGCTAGTTGGTAGTCAGGCGACAGGCAGTATATAATTGGCTACACAAGCCCAAGGAAAACGGCCTCAAATTATATAATTGGGCCGTTTTCGTGCGTATTTTATTGGCTGGAGCGCAAGGATTCGAACCTCAACTAACTGATCTAGAGTTGGAGAGATAGTCGTCCAGAGACGTCTGTAGGGCCCCTTGTCTGCATGAATTACGATGACCTCGTGGTAACTATGTCCAGAGAACTCTACGGTTGTCCAACGCGTTGGCTGTGAGTTTGGCTGCCACGAGCGGCAAACACTCGTTTACGGAAAAAGGGTGAGGAAAGCGTGCTTAGGCGAGTCCGCGCACTAGCATGAAGAGGCAGCAAGCCCTACTTTAGCAGTCATAATCATTTGCGGCAACAAAGCCTTCACCTATTTGCGTTCCAGTTCCCTGCCAATTAGCGGGTACATAGGCGCTGGTGCTGCCTACTGCACGTCGTCGTCGGGAGATGGAAGCGAGATAGACTGGTCCCTCTCTACGAAGGATACTCCTTTGACCGCGCGTAGGGCAGCCACTTGCGTCGGCCTTATTTTGCCTGATATTACGCCAACCGACGGCATCTTCTGTTCAACTTGCATCCCAACGTCAGCACAGCTTCGAAGCACCTCTTCAAAACGCTGCTGATAGCTGTCGTCAATAGAAACCGACACCGGTACATATGTATCGTTCTGGTTGTCACCGTGGTCGGACTTCCTTGGGCTACCTTTCTTTTTGCGTGCCGGCATGTGTGGCCTCCTTTACAAAGCGGTAATTGCATTGTGCTGCAATATGATAGCGGCGAGGTGGAGCACAGCAAGTCGTGCTCCACCTCGCTCTATATGTGCGAAGGTTATTAGGGAGCCTGTACCAGGCCTGTCCCCACGTCGCGGGCTGGAAGGGCCAGCCTGCGAGCGTGTTGCATCACCAATTGAGCGAGCACCCGTCCTCTGGCGCGTGCGTTCGACTCGGCGAAGAGGGCAGCGATGCCTGCTACGTGCGGGGTAGCCATGCTTGTGCCGCTGATGGTGCGGTAGAGCATCGGCCTCGGCCAACTGGACCTGACATCCACGCCCGGCCCGGCAATGTCCACCTGGCCGCCGTTGGGTTGCAAACCGCCCTCGGAAAAGAATGCTATTCGCAAAGCCGAGTCAAGCGCGCCCACGGCCATGATCGATGGGCAGTTGGCGGGGTGGCCCACTGGATTGATCGAGCCAGGGCGGCGACTGGAATTGCCTGCCGCAGCGATAATGAGCGTGCCAGCCGCCAATGCCCGATTTGCCACTTGCTCAAAGATCTGCGAATGCGATTGACCGGGCATCACGGGCGCACCAAGCGACATAGAGACTACCTGGCATTTGTTGGCGACGGCCCAGTTGATTCCGGCCAGGATGCCGCTATCGGTGCCGCTGCCCCGATTGTTCAACACCTTGCCGGCGTAGATCTCCGCCTGGTAGGCAATGCCATAACGAGGCAGCTGAGTCGGTCGCTTGGGACCGCAGGCAGTGCCGATGCAATGCGTTCCATGCCCATGTCCGTCCTCTACCGGCTCGCCCGCTATGAACGACTTGGTGACCACGGTGCGCCCTACGAAGTCAGGGTGTCGCAAGTCGAATCCAGTATCGAGTACGGCTACTTTGATGCCCCGGCCTGTGTAGCGTGTGGATACTACTTTAGTCGCTTGCAAGCCCCAGGTGTACTCGCTCTCGACGTAGGAAGCTGTTTCTTCACTACCGTATTCCTCTGAGAGTTGCCCGTTGCCAAGTAACTTCTCGATCAGATGGTCAACAGCGTCTTTGTAGCCGTAGAGATAGTCCGCGGGCACAGTTGCCTCTGCTTCGCGTACCTGTAGTCCAACCCCGGTTGAAAAGCCGGGCGCGTTATCCTCGAACGCGAACACGATGCGCTCAGGCTCTATAGCGAGGATGGGGCTGCTTTCGTTGCCCATAACTCCACTGATCGCATTGATGTGCTCGGGCAGCGCGTCAACCACGGCTACTGCAAGCTGGTCAAACACGATCACATCGGTGTTTTGAAGTTGTTCTTCATCCAGAACTCCATCAGCAGAGTCCTGAGTTGAGGTTACTCTCAGGCCGGTAGACTCCCTCAAGAGAGATACGCCTTCAGCTACGGTATT
This sequence comes from Chloroflexia bacterium, assembly GCA_049580985.1. Taxonomy (GTDB): domain Bacteria; phylum Chloroflexota; class Chloroflexia; order QHBQ01; family JADMIH01; genus JADMIH01. The sequence goes on along the minus strand of JBAURA010000444.1, from coordinate 44,133 downwards.
CTCTTTGAGGAGAACGAGGTAGCGGCCGGTGGTGCCCGGAACGATGTTGTTCGCACCGTTGCCGTTACCGTTGCCGTTGCCAGCGACTCCGCCTGTGTCGCCGATGCCGTCGGTTATGTTGAAGCCAAAGCCGGCGTTATTCTGGCCATTGTCTCTTCGCGCGGCGTTCTTGCGCGATCTATCTTCACGTGTCATTTTCTGCTCCTTTTGTTCGCATCTGAGCGCAGATCGCGCCCGGTTGCATCTTTGTGTTTGCGAGATGGTTCTAATCGTCTAGCAGGTGGCTCACAAGGTTTCCGTATCCTTGTGCTTCGGCCTTCTGTGCAAGCCACTTCTCCAGGTTGTGTACATCCAGGTATCGGGCTGCCCGGTGGGCATTTCTGTCTCGAATCGTCACAGCCCCGCTACCGACGTAGATTTGGTCGGGTAAACCGATATCCGCTTAACCGGCCGTGAGGCGAAAATCCCCTGTAGCCGAGGGGGGACTCCGCGGGTGCCTCGACCGTGTCTGTGGCGTGTTGCGTGCACAATTTCTTCCTCAGACGACTCCCAGGACGGATTCGGGCATCCGCTGAATACATCTAGTACCACTCTCACAGCTGCATACCTCCGCTTTGGTCATATTTCATCCTATAATTTGGATGTCTTGCAGGTATTCTACCAGCCGGTGAGCGGTTCGACGTCTTCATTGGACGCCAGATGTCCCTCGTGCGACTCGTCCGCGGCATTCCTTATCTCACCCGCATCCCGGTTAGCGAGAACCTGTAACCGCAGAACTGAGTATATGGTCTCCTGATAGGTCTTGCTCCTTTTTGTCTGTAGCTGTTAATACCAGTCGCTGAATATCTAGAAGTGGCAATATCGGCGATCCTGGGTCTACTCCGCCGCAACCCGCTCGGCAACCTGCCACATAACGGATAGTACCGTGGTCCTGCCGTACGCACATCAGACAAAAAGATTAATCTTTTGTATTAATCTGTAAACGCGCACAACTAAATCGAATAGAGGAGTCGCATGTGATCGACTCAAGCATGGCGTACTCACATCCATTAGCGGGCTATCCAGATACATACAATGTCTATCGACATCCAGAACTTCTAGATTCAGCAGAATAGTGAGTAAAAATATACACACTATACGCAAGCTTTCTGCTATAATAAGGGCATACTCCGCCCGACCCTAACTCAACAACTCGCCACGATGTGGACACAGGGCTGTTCTCCAAGGAACGCGCCCTTTCCAGCGTACCCATCTGCTTAGATGCACGCTTATAACAGGAGGTAACATCCGTGGTAAGTATCAATTTGCTGTCGCCCAACATCCATAGTGTGCGAGACGACCGAGGTCGCCTCGTGCACATAGAACACATCAGGGAATTCGGCCAGTATATAGAAGGGTCATACCCGGCCTTGCTGGCGCAGAGCTACCTGGTGGAAAACCTGCCTACCCACTACGACCCCGATCACACGGTTAAGCTCGACTTAAGTACGCCCATAGGCTCAGACTTTATACCGAAGGACGGGTCTCAGTTGCGCTTCAATACCGTCGTATCGGTAGGCAATCCCGACAAGACTCACGTAGTTTGCTACACGCAGACCATCAACGGGCTGCCTGTGTGGGAAGCGGGCGTATCGGTTGTGGTTAGCCCACACAACAAGAACTTGCGTATCACAAGCTCCCAAAGCTCTCTCCATCTCTCGCCTGTGTGGGAAGGGACAGACCCGGCAACCGCGCCTTATCTGCCCGGTCGCATATCGCTACCTATGTTGGAGACGTTGTTGGGACTGTATAACCCTGCCCTGGACAGGAAAGTGGTCCAGTTCAAGGCCACAAGGCTCCTTTACTATCGCTATCAAGCGTCGCCTCGTGATGTGATGACAGAAACAGCCGCGTCGGCCGACGCCTTCTTGGATAGGCTGACAACCCTTCCTTTGCCCCCGCTCCCGCCGGGTATATTTGTGGGCGGCTTACACTACCTGGTGACGGAGGTTCTCTTCACCGTGAGCGTGACCGGAAGCGATATGCGACCCAGCTACGTAAATTGGCGAGCGTTCGTGCATACCGAAACTGGATTTGCGCTCTCTGTGGAAACGTCGCTGGTATCTTGCTTCGCAGACCCTTCTCCAGCGCTTGACAGTAACCTCGTAAGTCCCTCCCTGGACGACCCTGACAGTTTCTTGGATTATGAGCAGCCAAGCTTGCTCTCACCCAATGCTGCCTCGGCCTCGCTCGACGGTTTCGATGATGAGGATGTTGGAGCTATAGACGAAACGGGCAAAACGGGCACAGGGGGTGCAGCAGGAGGCGATATGCCGGTTGTCGCTGCTGCCATGCAGATGGTGACTGCTAATGGCCTTGTGCTGAACGCTGATCCTGTTACGTCCCGGGGCAACGACCTGTTCTTTCCGCCCACCTCTGTGAGCGATAGCCATGTCCGTAATCTGCGAGTGCCTGTGTCGTTCGAGGTGAGCCGCGAAGTGGGGAAACCTGTCAAGCTTAGTGGCAAATGGCTTTATATAACAGATCTGTGGAACCCCTCGGTTGGCGAAGATCAAGCAGAAAACCCGTCTGGCAGCTTAAGCTTCAACTTCAACTATGAAATCATTACCGAATCCTCGAAGTTTACCGCAGTGAGCGCGTACTACCATCTTGACTCGATGTTTGGCCTGCTGGAGTATCTTGGGTTGTTGAACGACTTCTTCCCGCCCAACCTTCAAGTGCCTATTCGAGTTGACCCGCTTGGCACGGAAGGCGCTGTAGATGCGCGCACGATGGGTTACGAAGACTTTACCCGCCTCGATAGCGTTTACTACGGGCGACTAAACTCAGAACCTCTGGTATTCTGGGGCAACGCGCTGGACCCACGTATCACGATGCATGAGTTTTGCCACGCTCTGCTCTGGTCGCGCCTCCACGCGCCCAACTTCCCCTTCGCGCACAGCGCTGGCGACAGCCTCGCCGCCATACTGAGCGACCCTGCTACCATGCTGGTGAATGAACCGGAGCGTTTTGGCACGTACCCCTGGCTGATGAGCCAGAATCCGGCTTTGAGTGGGCGATGGAGGTATCACGGCGGTTCGTTACGCACCTACCTGAATTACGCATGGGGCGGCCAGATAGACAATGAGGATAAGCAGGGCATGAAGCCCTACTGGGGCTACCAACAAGAGCAGATACTCTCTACATCCTTATTCAGGGCGTATTGCGCGCTGGGGGGCGATGCTACCATGTCTGCTCACGACGAGATACCCGCTGCGCGGGCGGTCAAAGAGTTAGCGGCACGGTACATGAGTTACCTGATCATCAGAGCTATTGGTGGCCTGCCGCCTGCTTCCTCCACACCCACAAGCACGCCCGACGCTTACGTGACGGCTATGTTGGAGGCTGACAAGGCAACTGTGGCATTTCCGGACCCGGCCCTCGAGATACCCAACTTGCCTACACCTCACTCTCTGGCGGGCGGTGCGGTGGGAAAGGTGATCAAATGGAGCTTCGAGCAGCAAGGTCTCTATCAGCCGCCTGGCTCATCAGCACCTGTCGTCGCGCCAGGCAAGCAGCCTGTGGATTTGTACATAGATGACTCCCGCCGAGGCTCCTATGCCCCGTACCTGGAGAACTTTCATGGCACCACGGAGATATGGAACCGGCGCGCGAGCTACGCGACGCCGCCCAACCCTGCGACTGTAAACCCTCTAACCGAACACCAGCCACCCGTGCGTAAAGCGGTCAACTATCTGTATGTACGGGTGTGGAATCGGGGTTACCAGTCAGCCACACTTGTGACGATGCGAGCTTACCACAGCAATGGCACTCCCGGCGCGGTGTGGCCTAACGATTGGTCGGCGGGTTCAATAGGCTCCATATCCGGACCGCCCGTCGGTGCGGGCGGCGTAGAGATCATAGGGCCACTGGAATGGACAGTCCCCGACAGGCCGCAGGTGCTCCTGCTTGTTGACGTGAGTGCGTATGGAGACCTGAGCAACATTGACCCGGCAGCCGCCCTTGCACTCCCTTGCGCCAGCGGACCTACCCTTGTCTGGCGGCTCGTCCCCTTCGACAACAACATCGCCATAACTACGATGGACACCGCATGAAACAGCTAAGAGCTGACGCTATTGAGGTCTCGTAGGTCTCGACAGCGTCAGCTCTTAGCTGCTGCCTTTCGCTAGATTATGTACAGAGGTGAAAAGGAGCTTACCCCGGCGAGACGCAAGTAGAAAAGGCCTATGCCTGAGAGACCTAGCATCAATCCCTGGGCCTCTCCTCCAGGCGTTCCACACAACCACACTCCGTATCTCTTGTGAGCTTCTATGCCCCGCCTGGCCACTGCATGGGCGTAATACCGACCTACACCCCCTGGTGTAGCAGCTTCAAAAGCGATCCAGGCGTTGCCACCTAGCCCATGACACAGGGAGAAGTTTTCACGGTCCGCGCGCAGCGCGCTCTCAAGCCATTGTTCTGTAGTTTGTATACCGGCTTGCGTTTCCTCCAGGTATTTGACATCTCCCGTTAGGCTGTATGCGCGCCGCCTGGTCAAAGCTATGCCGGGCGCGCCGTGACACCAGTGTGTTGAGTAGGCGTATGGCCTGCGAATCCCGGCCCTGAAATCTGGCCAGTTAGCCTCTAGAATATCGAAGTATGCACGCTCATATGCGAAAGCCGCTTCGGAAGCGTGCCTGTACCGGACTTCCTGAGATGTCGCGTACAGCTCCATAAGAGCAGCTCCCACTCCTGCTGCTCCGTGAGCAAGGCCCGTTAGCGGTCTTCTCCCCCACTTCCTTCCAGCGTTCGTTCGATGCGCTTCCGGCGCATATTCTCCGGTTGCACCGGCCAGTGCTAATTGATCGCCCATAGAGCGCGCCCTGTCATAAAGGTAGCCACAGCCCAGCAACCGTTTCAGCGCGAGCAGCCCCATGATAGCGCCAGCGCTGCCCCCCAGGTAGTCAAACCCGCCGGGCGCGTCGCCGGCTTCAAGTAGTGTGTCGAGCAAGTTAGCTGCCCTGCTGGACCAGCCCTGGCCCATACAACGGTCAAGGTAGCAACCTGCAAGCGCAATCCCGATCCAGCCAGTGTACAATCCCTGCCTATCGGCCGGCGCGATCCTGTCTGCCGTTGCGAAAGCCTGCTCCATCGCTCCGAGCGCCGTCCTTTCAACCGTTGGGTCGCCGGTGACCTCCGCCAGGCAGGCCAGAAATAGCCCTACCCCCGCGGTCCCAGCGTACAGATCAGGTCCTAACGTAGCTAGCGCTTGCCCGTATCGGTCACCGGGCACCGTGCCTGGAGCAGTTGCGCCTATCCACGTGCAGCGCCTGTTGTACCATATGGCCGTGCGGCATAACTGCCACCCTATAAACGCCGCCGTTTCCAAATAATCCGCCCTGTCTGAATCCGTTGCGTTTTCGATCCAAACAAGGGTGCCCTTCCCAGCTCCGGATGAGTGGTGAACGTCGAAGTTGTATATATCCTGGGAACCTGGCCGCAAATAGGGCCGCTCCGGCGAGATGCCTCTCTCTTGTAGTAACGCAAGCACACTTCCCAATCTCGCATCACCCGAAAGACCAAGCTCAAAAGCTCTGAGCAGACCTTCAGCGAGTAGCCCGCACATGTGGAGGCCGTAACTCTCTCCGCCACCTGGGTCCTCGGCTAATCCAAGCCCCGGCGCAAGCTTACCAGTCAGCGCTGGCACGTCTCCGCGCAGGGTGTCGCGCACCTGCGCATAGATCCCCACCAGCGTGGCCGCGACAGTTGCGTAGCGTGATACCTCTATGTAGAGTATCGCCGTGTCGCACCTATCGAACTGCTCAGGGTTGCTAACCACCTTCAGGCGGAACGGAGCCTGTAACCTGTTGAGAGCCTCTGTGACCAGGCCGACCAGAACTGCCGCACCTTGGGCAGACACGTTCCAGTAGAGCCGAACAAGCGGCCCACTGCCATTGGCTGGCGGGGGCGTGTCCCCAAGCACCAAATAGAAGCCCGGCGAGATCGAAGGAAGGCCCTTCGGATAGCGCAATGCCCCTTCGTGCCCCAACTCTGCTTCCTGGTTCACCAGCCACATTTCATCTGGGCGCGGCCAGAGCGCAAGGCGACCATCCTCAAGCACGACGGCAGGGTTGCCCCTGGCCACCACGCGCCAACCGGTCTCCCAGCCTCCCACGCCTCTGTTTGCTCTTTCAAGCTGCTGAAGGAAGGGTATCGCGTTCTGTTGGAGCGGTCCGTACGTGCCTGCTGACCCCCGCATTGGATTTCCCTTGCAGTAGAAATCGTTGTAGAGCCTGTGCTGCAAGCTCGACCCGAGGTAGCGCCGGGCTAGGTCTGGACTGACTGCGCGCCTGACCCGGCCGGGCAGTACGATTGTGTCGGCTCCAAACCACGAGTATCGGTTCAACGACACTATTCGTACAGCCCTCACAGCAGCCAATAGCTGAGCCTTGTAATCGATCTCTATCAAAGTTGCGCCTCGTTCCACTCGACTCGTGGCTGTAGCCCTAGCAAGTGGACTGCGGCTTCCAGCGGTTTGTGTAGTATATTTGAGCTGAGTTGCAGTGCATTCAATGCTGTGCCTGGAAGCTGCGTCATTACCTGGCATTGCTCGAACACCGATTGCACCAACCGTGCGGCGGCGAAACTGGTGGACCGCAGTAGGCAATCGTTCGATATACTTGGAGCGAACTGCATGCCTCGCTCGTACGAGATCCAGAAGTTCAATAAAGCGGACCTCGCTCTCTGCAAGGGGAAGCGCGCGAACTCTGGTGACAAACCTTGAGCGCCATCTCCAGAAAAGGGCATGGAGTGAAGCCAAAAGCTCAATACCGCACCGAATACCGATCCAATGTCCCAGCAAGGATCACCGATGCCCGCCATCTCCCAGTCAACCAGCCGGACGGTCAAACGCGATTGGCCGGCTTTTGTGGCCGGAACCACCAGCATGTTTTCCAGCTTTAGGTCGTAGTGTATCAGAGCTAGTGGCTGCCAGGTTTGCTTGAGTGCCTCGATGTGGTCGCAAAGGTCAGGGAACATCTGTATCTTAGCTATCAAGTTGAGATTAGCCTGACTGGCGAGGCGGTACAATTCAATATGCGGACGGTGGATAGAAAGAACCCAGGGCACTGGTCTGGTAGCCAGCGTTACAGGATTGTTGGCTCTATCGTGAGATCCACGCCTATGCAGAGCCGCCAGCATTCGGCCAAGCTGTCTGGCTATCATAGTCGAGAAGCGTCCGGTCCGGACGAGATGTTCTCCTAGCTGCCGAGCACTCGGCAGCAGCCCCAGCACGAGTATGTGCTCGTCCTCGTTATAGGATTGCAAAGGAGGTATGTAACGAGTGAATTGATCGTTATACCCTGAGAGGTAGGTGTAGACTCTGGCTTCGTTATCAAGAAACGAGGCCTTCTCGGCATCCACAGCCTGTTTGAGCAAGTAACCAGAGCCATTAGCTAGTTCAATTATGAAATTGGAGTTACGACCTGCGATGCGGCGTATCGAGAGGCCGCTCTCTACCAGAGCTTCGGGGTCGAGCAAACCCTGGCGCATCAAGTAGGGAGCGACCGCTTCTTTAGTTAGCATCGCGGTATCTTGAGGTAGTCGCCCAATCGCTTTCGCTTTCGGCGCAGAAAACCAGCGTGGAGCGACGAACTAGTCACCAACGGTCGCAGTTGAATATCTGTCACCCACAGTTGAATGACTGTCCTCCGCAGGCGAATGAGTGCCCACCACATGCAAAAGACTGTCCTCCGCACGCGAATGAATGCCCACCACATGCAAAAGACTGCCCTCCACAGGCGAATGAATGCCCTCCGCAGGTCCATGAGACGTTTGACGGCGAGTAGCCCTCAGGATGGATGGGGCCAGCTTGGGGCGGTCCGGCGGTGGACGTAATGGGCCCTTGAAGGTAGTTGGCTTCCACCTCCATATGATTGACAACTACGTGGTCGAGTTTTGCTCCGACTCTAAGCCAGACCAAACCACCATGTAACTGCGCCTGCCCCGCTAGTGGAAGCGCCAATTTTCTGAAGAACACTACATCGTCGTCGCTAAACTCGATGTATTCCCGCAACTCTAGCGTTCTGTAGAGCCTCCAATAGATATCAGTCGCATTAGGCGGCTCAAGATCGTTTTCATGGCCAGCGCTCGGGTTGCCGTTATTGGGTACTCTCTTCAGGGCCGCCGTAAGGTAGCCCCAATAGGGCACAACGTTCGGCGGTGGGTAGCGCAGGTTGTGGGCGATTGATTTCGCTATGAAATCGGTATCATTGTTGGGATCGATTACGGACATAGTTTGCCTCCTGACCAGTAATGGTACGACAAGTCGACGCCTTGCAACAGGCATCAGAGTACTTGGCGGCGGTCAAGTTATACAAAATGTATCATAGATACACAAGTAAGTCAATGATTTTACGTTATTTCGCTTGATTAATGGTGTACGGTCTCTCGTTGGCCGGGAATAGTACTATGTGTAGAACAATACCGAGTGATGCATAAGGGCAGGGATTGAATCGCCGTTACCCTCTTGAACCAGCCCAACCTGAAGACGCGCATCCAGGACTACCGGATCGAAAAGCAGTTGAGCGCGAACGAGAAGCGCTCAAGAAAGGCATCTCACAGAAGGTGCCGGCTTCACAGGTGAGTGGTTGAGAAAGGTCTATGTAGTAGCTAAATCAGGCCGTTCTCTCTAGCGTATCTGACCGCGGCTGTACGTGATGGTACACCGAACTTGTCGAAGACCGAGTAGAGGTGGGCGCGCACAGTATTCGTGCTGAGAATGAGAGCATCAGCTATCTCGGCATTGCTCAAGCCTTGCTCCACTAATTTGACTACCTCTATTTCGCGGGCGCTCAACTTGGGTACGGTCGGCGAGCGTCTGCCGCCATATGTGGGAATATCGTCTGACTCTTGTTTCAAACCGAGCTCGGCTACCCTTTGCGCGACCGTTATCGCATCCTCGGTCCCCAATGAAGCGCCTCGAACTGTGGCTAAGGCGAACTCTTGCTTACCGAGGCTCGACTTGATCAATTCGTAGGTCCGGGCCCGTTCGTGCGCATCGACGACAGGCAGTATTGCATGATTAGCCTTGCCCAGTCTATCGGCAGCACCCAGGAGTTCGGCGGCGCGTATTGCCTCGCCCATCCGGACTGCCCATCCGGCCATAGCAGCCAGACACCATGCCAGGCTGGGAGTCGCCCCTAGACTCGCTGCGATGCCGAGACTATGCAGGTAGAGAGCTTTCGCGTTTTCAGGCTGGTTGGTCCTAAGTGCGACGTGGCCCAGGCAGCGCAAGCATGCCCCCATTCGCATGCGATCCCCCAGGTCGCGGTATAATTCGGCAGCGCTTTCGTAGCATAGGTGCGCCTCTTGATAGTCGTTCAGGCAATAAGCGACATCGCCCAGGCTGCGGAGCGTATGCGCCCTGTTCCAGCGATCTTCCACCAGCCTCTCAGTGGATAGGGCTTCGTCAAGCTTCGATTTTGCTGCAACATAGTTGCCCTGCCTAATTTCAACCCGACTGATCTCTCCTAGTTCGGCGGCGATCCCCCACATATCTCCCATCTCGCGGAAAAGGCGCAGACTTTCATTGTAACAACCTGCCGCAGCCGCAGAATCGCCGAGCAAAATGTGAGCTTCGGCGCACAGGTCATAAGCTGTCGCCAATCCCCATGTGTCGTCGGTGCCCTGGAATAGATTCAGCGACTCCTTCAGCAGAGCAAGCCCCGTTATGTCTGCGTGCCTGTACACGCGTGCAATTCCCGCATGACTAAGTGAGTAAGCCAAGCCCTTGTCGTCGCCCAACTCCCGCCACATGGCAAGGGCGCGCGTCAGATGAGACTGCACGGCCTCGTAGTCGTCCTGTAGCAGAGCGAGGTGGCCCGCCGCATCCAGCGCCTTGGCCGTCTCGACCGTGGTGGGCAAGTCGTTGCCTACACGCGCGAATGCTCTTTCGAGCCAATCCCGCCCCTCGGACAGATAACCGCGGAAGTACCAGAACCAGTGCAACGCCCCGGCGATACGCAAAGCTGCGAGAGGGTCGCCCGCGTCCGATAGGCACCAGGCTAACGCCGCTCGCACATTCTCGACTTCAGAGTCCAGGCTTTTTAGCCACTGGTCTCTGTGGGGACTATGCAAATACGGCTCAGCCTTGTCCACAACCAGTCCGAAATAACGCGCGTGTTGTTTGTGCACGGAGTGCATTTCGCCCGATCGTTTAAGCCTATCCAGTGCGTATTCACGTAGGGTAGCCAGCATCTTGAAGCGTGGCTGTCCTGCCCGGTCCTCTCTGTCAACCAGGCTTTTATCCATTAGCGATGTGACAGGATCAAGCATGCCATGCTGAGGCTCACCGGGCAGAGTGCAAACATATTCAGCAGCCGCCAGGGTGCAGCCGCCTACAAATATGGAGAGCCTGTTGAACAAAGTCCTTTCACTGGGATCAAGCAGTTCGTAGCTCCAGGTGATTGCGGCGACCAGAGTGCGCTGCCTGAGTGGCAGGTTGCGTGCTTCCGAGGTGAGAAGGTCGAACTTGTTGTCTAGAAGCGCAAGCAGCGAGGCAGGAGGGATCGTTTTACAGCGTGCAGCCGCCAACTCTATACATAGAGGCAGACCGTCAAGCTCCCGGCAAATCTGTCCCACGATCGGAGCGTCGCTGTCGGTTACCTCGAAATACGGATTGACCAACCTGGCTCTGTGAGCAAAGAGTGCGACCGCTTCGTATTCCAGGGCGGTGTCCGCGGTCAACGACCTTGTCTGCTCCTCGTCTGGGAGGGCAAGCGGCGGTACAGGGAACTCTTGCTCCCCATACACCTTGAGAGCCGCTCTGCTTGTGACAAGTATCTTCAGCCCTGGGCACTGTTCGAGCAAGTCAACCAGATGTGGGCCCGCGGACAGTACCTGCTCGAAGTTGTCCAGCAGCAACATAGTCTCACGCTCTCTAAGATATTCAATAACCTGCTTGGGGGCTGATTGCTCATCAATTTGCTTGAGGTCAAGCCGTTGCGCAACAGCATTGAGAACGCCAATAGCCTCTCTCGTAATAGCAAGAGGCACGAAATAAATGCCGTCACGGAAAGCGCTTTGTAGAGCTTGCGATGCTTTCATAGCCAGACGGGTTTTGCCCGTACCCGGCGGCCCTGTGAGCGTGAGCAATCGCACCTCCGGATCGCGTAACAAGGCCACGACGGACGCAAGCTCCTTGAACCTACCTATAAAGGCGGTCACAGGAAAAGGTATGCCTCTGTTCGGATGGGCTTGCAAGCTGAGCCTCGTCTAGCCTCGTTCACGGTTATCGAATTGTGGGCTTACCCTGATATAGTCCACAGGGTAACATCCTGGAGTTCATGCTCAGCCGAAAGCGAGATGCCGTTTCAGATAAACGCTTCTCCCGCAAGGCGCTACGTGCCCAGCATGCAACTCCTCCACGCGTGATCACGTGGAGCACAACTCCTTCCTACCCCAAAGCAGTTGTTACTACATTTCCTGCATGTCCCACGTCGGCGCGCTCATGTTTGGGCCAGCTCTACTTCTCACAATAGAGCCACTGATAGACATTAGCCTACATTATTGGCTAGACTCATTGAGCAAATGGCCTGGTGCAGATTTGCACCAGGCCATTTTCGTGCGTAACTTATTGGCTGGGGCGCAAGGATCCGAACCTCAACTTACTGATCCAGAGTTGGCGAGATCACTCTCCAGGGGTGTCCAAAGACGTCCGTTGCGTACGTAAATGCGACTCTATTCGACAACTTTCGTCCATAGACTTCTAGGATTGTCCAACGCCTTGGCTGTCAAGAAGCATTGCGACTTGCTGATCGGTGAGCAAACCCGCCGCAATTATAACACATGAACCCTGCTGATTGTGCCGAAGGTGGGATTATGCGTTTGGCAACCGTCTATCGCCGTTCATAGCCGCTTGACGTCTGATAGTACGCTCGGAACGCCATCTTTCGCCGTCGAACACCGTCCTTCGCCGTGTACTTCGTGCCAAAATGTGCCAAACTCTGACTCGATAATGCGCGAGTTGATTCTAACGCAAGGCGAATGTGATCGCCTCGTCTGCACTCATAGCGCGCCCCACATTCCAGGCCATTGTAAAGTGGTCATCATCGAGCCGGGCACGAGCTTGCTCCATCCAGTGGGCGAAGAGCGTGCCGTGGACTACCGACATCCGCAGACCAGAATCCTCTCGCAGAGCCTCCACAACTCCTAACAGGCGAGCAGCGTCCGTAGCTCCCCCTTCCACTGCGGCTAAACCTGCCAACCCTTCAAGGCACTCTAGCACGCCGCCTTTTATACCTTGCTCCTGGTATAAAGTCAGACTCTCGATCAACAAGGCCTTTGCCTGCTTGTAACCCCCCTGTAGCAAGATGGTGCGTCCTAGACCCAGGCGTGTGGCTGCAATTCCCGGCTTTTCTCTCAACTCCTCGCACAACTGCAGACTTTCCTCGAAGAACGCCTGAGCCCGAGAGTAACTCCGCTGGTAAAACATAGCTAGCCCGAACTGGTATAGCGTTGCCGCGATGCCGCCTTTACTGCCAAGCTCGCGGCACAGACTCAAGCACTCCTCGAGATAGGAGGCAGCGAGCTCATAATCTCCTTGATAGCTAAAGGCCAGCCTCCCCAGATTGAGGAGCGCCGTGCTGGCTTTTTGCTTGTTGCCCAGGTCGCGTGCCATCTGCAAACTGTCGAGATAGTACGCGCCTGCCTGATCTACGTTGCCTCGTATTACCTCCTGATTGCCCAGGTTGTTCAGGATGCCAGCTATGCCGGCTTTGTTGCCGAGCTCACGGGAGAGGGTAAGACCCTCTTGATAGAAAACGTCCGCCCGATCCAGGTCTCCTTGCTCGTTGGCCACAGCACCCAACCTGCTTAGCACTAGTGCCCTGCCCATCTTATCCTCTTTCGCCCGGTAGATAGCCAGGGCCTCTTCGTAGAAGGCCCTGGCCTGCTTATAGTCGCCCTGCCTGGACGCCAGTATGCCCGCGCCGACCAGAGCTTTAGCACGGTGTGGCGACTTGCGGCTGCCTGGTTCGGCTAAAGCCATCTCCAGCCATGTGCGGCCCTCGCTCAGATAGCCCAGTGCGCTCCAGAACCGCGCCAGGGCCCCGCTTAGCTGCAGGGCTAGATGGCCTTCACCACTGGCAAGTGCCCAATCAAGCACGGCCCGAAGGTTATCGTGCTCGTTCTCGAGCCAGCCCATTAGCTCTGCTTGCTGTGGTCCGTCCAACTCCGACTCTGCAGCTTCGGCCAGCGCCAGGTAATATTCGGCGTGCAGCCGGCAGATGGTGCCCGATTCGCCGATCTCATGTAAACGCTCCAGGGCGAATTCGTGGATGGTCTGCAGCATCGTATATCGTGGCTCGTCTTGTTGCGCGCTTTGCCTCTCTTCGGGTTCTGGGTGTTGCTCATTCAACAAGCTCTTCGTGACCAGGGAAGTTAGACCCTTGCTTACCTTTAGAGGTAAATCGCCCTGAGCGTTGCACACCGCCTCGGCGGCGGAGCGCGTGCAGCCCCCAGCGAATACGCCGAGTCTGACGAACAGTTTTTGTTCTCCGGAATCAAGGAGGTCGTAACTCCAACGGGTTGCGTCGCGCAGCGTCTGGTGTCTGGAGGGCACATCTTGCAGCTCGCTCTGCATGGTAAGCCGGTCCTCCAGCCCCTTGAGCAGGGTTTCAGGGGAGAAGACGTTTTGGCTGGTGGCGACCAGTTCTATCGCCAGGGGTAATCCATCCAGGCGGGAGCACAGGGCAGCCACAACTTTCCCACTTTCATCGGTAAGCTCGAAATCGGGGTTAGTCTCCTGGGCGCGCTCCACGAAGAGGGCGACGGATGAGCATTCAAGTAAAGCCGTGGTACCGGGCAATTGCGCCAGGTTGGGCACATCGAGGGGTGGAACGATATAACGGCGCTCGCCGCGCACGCGCAGAGGTTCCCGGCTGGTCACAATTACCTTGAGCCAGGGGCTGGAGTTCAGGAGGTCGACCACGCTCGCCGCCGCATCTATCACCTGCTCGAAGTTGTCGAGGACCAGCAGCGCGGATTTGTCTCCCAGGTACTTCTTTACGCTGTCAGCCAGAGAGGCGCTGGCAGCCTCCGGTATATGCATAACGCGCGCGATCGCGGGCAGTACGAGGCCCGGGTCGTTTATGGAAGCCAACGGCACGAAGAAGACCCCGTCCTCGAACTCGCCTGCCATTTCGGCGGCTGCTTCCAGGGAGAGGCGGGACTTGCCGATGCCGGGTGCCCCTGTAAGGGTGACAAGGCGCGTTCGTTCGCGCATGAGGAGGTTCTTGACCTCTTCCACCTGGCGATTGCGTCCTACCAGAGAAGTGAGAGGAAGGGGCAGATTGGTGCGCTCGCGGTGAGCCACACGCCAGGGCGAGGCTGTTGCAATCTCACCCGGCTGAGTGGTTACATCTTGTCGAGGTTCTGATCTGGCGAAGCGTGCGAAGGCAACACGCTCACCGGGTGGTATCCCGAGGCACTCGGCCAGCAAATCGGCCACTTGCCGGGAAGGTCGTCGCTCGCCCGACTCGATCTTCTCTATCGAAGAGAGCGAACAATCTACGCGCTGGGCAAGGTCTTCCTGGGTGAGATCGAGCGTTTTACGGCGCTGCTTGAGCCACTGTCCAAAAGGTAAGGTGCCGCCGTTCATGAGTGCTCAGCTTTCTAGCTTGTGGTAATGGAGTGCTTGAGCAGGTCTGCAAAAAGCGCCGGATTCTGTGAGGGTTATTGTGTGGGCCATTATAGCCAATCTTCGGATTTAATGTAAGGGCAGGCAACCATGCGCGTATGTCAGCTGAGAGTAAGGGAGGGTAAGGAAGGATGTATAGATGGAAGTAAACAAAGAGCAAAGCCGCTCGCACCTGTATCTGCTTCGGCTCTGGAGTGAAGACGAGAACAATCTTCAGGGCGAGTGGAGCGCTCGAATTCAGCACGTCTTCAGTGGTGAGACACACACCTTCCAGGCATGTCCACAGATCGTGGACGTGCTACTGAAGCTTTCGGGTGGTGAGGAGAGAGGGCAAGCCAAAGAGGCCCATGGCTACTAGCGTAGCAGACGCAAGTGCGAGGGCCAAATTACCATGCACCAACGGTGATTAGTCAAGTAGAAGGAAAGGAGTAAAGAGTTGTTTTCATCACATATCAAGAGAGGGCGAATCCGACAGGCTCTGGTAGCCGCAGCGAGCGGCCTCGCTATGTTTGGCTTGCTTCTGACCCCTGTAGGTGCGGAGCAACCGGCTCAAGAGAGCAAGGGGTCTTCAGGTGGAAGCGTCCCTACTGTGCCGTTAGCCGTCACCGAGATGGTGAGCCTGGCCGACAATGAGGCCCAGGGTAATAATGCAAGTGGCATCGAGGGGATACGCACGGGAGTGAGTGCCGATGGGCGGTTCGTCGCCTTCTACTCGTTCGCGTCCAACCTGGTACCGGGGGACACTAACGGCCACCCCGATGTATTCCTACGCGACCGGCAAGAGGGCACAACCACGCTTATCAGCCGTGGGTATGATGGTAGCCCCGCAAATGGCCTGAGCCTCGATCCGAGTATCAGCGCCGATGGAAATTACATCGCCTATCTGTCGGATGCTGAAAACATCGTGCAGGGGGATGGCGATGGCAGTGCCGACGCGTTCGTTTATAACAGGCTGACGGGCCAGAACAGTATCATCGGGCAGGATAGCTTCGGTACCGAGGCCCCGTTCATCAGTGGAAATGGGCGCTTCGTGGTGTTTCATACCTATGCCTCCCTGGTCCCGGAGGACACGCAGGGTGCGCGGGACGTCTATGTGACCGACCTGGTGTCGGGCGGATTCGAGCTTATCAGCAAGAATGCTCTTAATCAGGTGGGCAGCAACCATTCTTTTGACCCATACATCAGCTTTGATGGCCGCTACGTCGCCTTCCACTCATTAGCGGACAACCTGGTCCCCGGCGACGGCAATATGAACTTTGATGTGTTTGTACGCGATCGTACTGAGAACACCATCGTGCTTGCGAGTACCGGTTCTGGAGGTGTCCAGGGTAACAACCGCAGCGTTGAAGCCTCGGTGAGTGACGATGGTCGCTATGTGGCATTTGAGTCTCTCGCTTCCAACCTGGTTGTCAATGATACCAATGATAGCCTTGATATCTTCGTGCGAGACTTGACGGACAGCACCATGCGTGTTAGCGTCGACTCTGCGGGTGTCCAGGGCACAGGTCACAGCACCGACCCCAACATCAGCGGGAACGGGCGCTATGTAGTTTTCCAGTCGAACGCACGCCTCGCGCCCACCGACCCCAATATCGTGACCGACATTTACTCGCGCGATTTACAGGCGAACACAACCGAGCAGATCAGCCTCACATCTAGCGGCCAACCAGGCCTCGGCTACAGCCATAAGCCCCAGGTCAGTTCAGATGGGCGGTACGTGGTCTTTGGCTCTTATGCCAGTAATCTGGTGCCGGGCGATAACAACGATACCCGCGACGTATTCCTTCGCGACCGCGTCAGTGAAGCGTGCGTCCTCCATTTCAGCGATGTACCTTCGGGAAGCACATTCCACCCGTTTGTGATGTGCCTGGCGTGCCGAAGCATCATATCGGGCTACACAGACGGCACCTTCAGGCCGAACAACCAGGTGACACGTGGCCAATTATCAAAGATCGTCTCCAATGCCGCAGGTTACTCAGAGAGCCATGCGAACCAGACGTTCCAGGATGTGCCTCCAGGCTCCACTTTCCACCAGTTTGTAGAGCGCCTATCCTCACGGAACATCATCAGCGGTTATCCTTGCGGCGCGCCGGGAGAGGAGTGCGTACCGCCACAGAATCGCCCGTACTTCCGGCCCAATGCCTATGTAACAAGGGTTCAGACCTCTAAGATCGCAGCTATCGCAGCTAATCTACCCGTGCCGCCGAGCGAGCAGCATACGTTCGAGGATGTGCCTCCGGGCTCCACCTTCTGGACATGGGTAGAGGGCCTCGCAAGTAGCGGCGCGATAGGTGGCTATCCGTGTGGAGGTCCTGGAGAGGAGTGCGTACCGCCACAGAATCGCCCGTACTTCAGGTCCAATGCCTATGTTACCAGAGGGCAGTCGGCCAAGATCGTCGCCAATACGTTCTTCCCCAATTGCCAGATTCGATGAGATCGATAATGGTGAAGAGGCAAAAGCCAGACTGATAGAATAGAGAATCAGTATGAGCCGTCCAAGCGCTTGGACGGCTCATACTGATTGGAAACTCGTTTTGCCCCACGCCGAAAGAAACGATACCGTTAGCCGAACAACGCTGTATATTCCAGCAGCAATTTGATGCCCTGCAATTCTGGCTGATAGCGGCATAACTCTAGCCAGGGTTTGGCCGGAGGTTAGGCTGGAGCGCTTGGGTACTTCTGAGTCAGGCCGTGTACTCCCAATTCTGACGCTGCCTGTCAGGTTGGCTGTCATCTATGTGTTAAAGACCATTCGTAAATCAGCTCATGGGAGCAAGTAGGCGTTCTGAGTCCATAGCGCAAGCCAAACCCTGAGCTATGCTCAAGGCACGTCCCTCCGCAAATGCTCTTCCGAATGCCTCTTCATCCAGTTGGTCCCGAGCAGCCACTATACCACCTCATACATGGCGCGATCATTAGGCGTCCAAATGGCTCCCAACCTTTAACTCTGCTGTCGAGGGCATGGATATGTACGGTCTATTGAGTTGAGAATCGGCGATAGCTTAATAGATGGGGCAAGCGGTCAGGCGCGCTCAGCCTTAGAAGGCAGGCCGCCACCCCAGAGTATCCCACCATATAGTCGGGCGTGATCACGCTGCTGGAGTCGGAAGGCCATTGGAGCATCCCATTGTGCTCTCTGCCCATGGTTTCGAGTAAACGAGCCAACTCATGCGCGTCTTTCAAAAATCTCTTGCTGCCTGTGGCAACGTATACATCGACCAGTAATTCAATATTGCCTGCCAGCCCGTGGCATAGCGTTGGACCCGCCCATGTAGCCCCCCATGCCGCGCTCCGAGATGCTCGTTCCAGGACCGCATCTGCTCCTGGAAGAGCATCGAGGCTAACCAGGTGAAGAAAGAAGCGCCCGACCCCGGTGGCGCCGTGGCACCAGAAGGGTGAAAATGCCGCCCCGCCAGGGACGCTCGGCCAGGCTAACCCCGTGTCTCCATCAAGTGCGGGTATCGCATGCCGCACAAGCCAGCGTCCCGCCGCCACCGCCGCCTCCAGGAATCGCTGCTGGCCCGTACAATCGAAAAGATCTAGCAATGCGTCCCCGATCCCGGCCGCCCCGTGCGCGTACCCGAGGTAACTGTTGCCGCTGAGACCCTCGTAGCCCGCTGGTATCTCCCAGAGTAGCTCGTCTGGCGCGGGCGCGGTGCCGGAGGTTAGCAAGTATTCGCCTGCCTGGAGCGCGTTATCGAGGTGCTCTCGCTCACCTGTGGCGTGTAGCAACCACAGATGAAAACGTAAGCGGCCTGCCGAGCCGTTGAACAGGTCCTGTGAAGTATGTGGTAACGCCGAGATCATGCGGCCCTTGGCGGCAGCGGCCTCGACCAACCGGTTGCTCCCCAATACCTGTCCGGCGCGTAATAGGGCTACCCCGACGCCCGCCTCGCCCACGTAAAGCCCTGGGAGGGGCGTTCGCGCCAGCGGCTGCGTGCGCGCAAGGTGATGCGCAGCCTGTTCCAATACCTCTCGGTGCCAGGGGTCGCCTAACTCCCCCACCAACTCAGCGAGGGCGAGCACCACCCCACCTGCGCCTATGTTCAGGTCACGCAGTTGCATCCCATAGCCACTTGGGTGTTTGGTGGCCCAGGTAAGGCCCTCCCCTGTGTCGTTCTTCACGACTACCGCTTCTCGGCAGATGGAATCGGCGAGACGCCGCGCCAGGTCTCGATAGTGCTCAGCAAGTTTCTCCTCGCGGTCAGGCTCGAATGAAGCCTCTGTAGCCACGGTGAGAGGAGTTTTGGATCGGATTTCCAGAATGGTGGAAAGCGCCGTGTCGAGTTCCTGCATCGTGCTATATCTACCGGCAGGCTCAGGATCGAGGCATCGCTGTATTACAGACGCCAGTGTGGGATCACAAAGGGGATTCAGCCATTGGATTGGGCGCGCCAGCAGATTGACGCCATCGGGCGCTGTCGAGGGTTCGGCGCCTGTGGACAGGAAGTAGAGGAGAGCCCCCAGGCCGTATACATCATCCAGAACGCCGGGTTGCTCACCTGAGGCCTGTTGCCGGGACATGTATCCTCTCGTACCGATCCCCGCCCCATGGGTACTACTGCCGTCCAGGGCGCAACATAGCTCAAGGTCGATCAGACGCAGGCGCTCAAAGGCGGTGACGATCACGTTCGTTGGCTTGACGTCTCTGTACGCTAAGCCTCTTTCGTGTAGCTCTCCGAGGATGCTTGCGAGCTGCCGCCCCCACTCGATCACTTGCTCGTTGGGCACGCGCACTCCTTGTGCCGCCAATCGCCCCACGTGCCTCATGAGCGTCTCCCCTTCGATATCCTCCATCACGAGGTAAAGATCGCCATCCTGCTCGATCAGGTCATAAAAGGCGGGGAAGGCCGGGTGAGGCGAGAGTTGTGTGAGGATGTGTGCTTCATTACGCAGACGGTCCTGAGCGCCATACCCATCGAACCCTTGCGCGGCCTGGTGCGGCGCGCTCTTGAGCACACAACATCGGGAGTTTTCGAAGTTGAGAGCGAGATAAACGGCCCCGCGAGGCGAAGCGTGCACGGTATTGAGTATGAGATAGCGACCTGCGATCCATCGCTTCCTGGGAATATCTATCGCGATTTCTGCTTCCACGAATGGATCCGTTGCCCATTCGGGTGCTTTATACAGGGTGAGACGGCGGTCGGGCGTGAGGATTCCTTCCGGGGTGCTGATAGTGGGCACTATCTCGCCGACCGGTAACTGGGTGAAGGTGCTGTTGAAGCCGCCGTAGCGATAGTGCACAAGGCTGCCTGTCCTCAGCGGGCGATCTGACGGTATAGCGGGACCCAGCATACCATCAAGAGCTTGATCAAGTAACGATGCGAGGCGTACGGCCTGGTCATCTGTGGCGGGGTAGACGGTGATGAACTTGCCAATCTGGCTCATGCCCCCGCCACCCTGGTTCAGGTTGAGCAGAGCGGCGGGGGTAGACGCCAGCTTGAACGAGATCGGTTCGGACAAGAGCACTGGGAGGGCATGCCGCAGCACGTCCTCCGCCGAAGTGAGGGTGGCCGAAACGTGCAGCTTCCACCCCTGGCTCGGAACGGTCGCCGCAACATGGGCGACCCGGATCCAGTCGCCACCCGCTCCGAAGGTTAGTTCCACGCTCCAGGTGGATTCGTCGCCCGCCTGCTCGCAGGCCTCCCGCGCTATTGCCCAATACGGGCCGCTCTCGAGATCTAGAGGAAGCTCTGCTATGGCGAGATCCGCCGGGCGCGCGTCGAGCAGGCCTTGCTCCAACAAGTATTTCGTATCAGATCCTCCACCCGGAGAGTGTGGTGATGCCAAGAAGTCCTGGTGGCTCAATCATCAACCCCCAACTACTTGCGTCTCCATCGGCCCTCCGGTTTGAGGAATATGGGCGCAATAAGTGAGCTGGCAGGTGCCAGTGTTGCAACTATAGTCACAAGTGAAATCGCAATACCCCTCTACCTCTACCAGCCCAAACTCGCCTATTAGCTGCGTGACTACCGGGCCGCTTAGACCCTCCCGCGCGAGCGTGGCTTCCGGATCGCTCTTGAGTTGCTCCAGGTAATTTGGGTCGCTCTTGGCACGTTCGAGAATTCTGTGGGCTACTTCTCTGATTTCGTTGCTTTGCTGGTTGTTGGAATCCGAACTCATCTTTTAGACCTCCTTGTTCGTCTAGATTGGGACAATAAATGCTTGCACGAGTCGGCCAATGCTGACTCGCGTAGGCCCGCTAAGGTGCACATCGCTCGGTGAGGCCGGTGTGCATGCCGGCTTACTGGTTATTCGCCCTTAGCCTATTCCCCCATGCGTGTTAGGCAGACACGAGTACTGGCACGGCACATCCAGGTCCTCCAGGATATAGCCTTGCACCTCAGGCATGAGGCCTGCTGACCGCATAAAGTCTCCTACGGCGCTTTCATGGAGGCCTGCATCAAGGAGCACCGTCTCCGGATCGTTCCTAAGCTGCTCCATAAACTGCGGGTCGCGGTTTGCGCGTTCTACTATCTGCGCCGCTACGGCCCTGATCTCATCTACACTTGGCTTAACCATCGCTGTTTACCTCCTATCGTAACTTTCTATAGAACACTAATTCCTCACGCGCGAAACGGGCAAGTGAGAAAGCTGCACGCAGCCACCTACTTGAGCCGCTGCGCTTGCGGCTGCGCACTGCCCGCACGTACCAGATCCAGCGCCTTGCGCCTGCTCTCCAGGGTATTCCGCACCGATGTTCGTAGGGCCTCCTCCTGTTCCACCAGGTTGAGGAAGTCCAGCCTCGAAAGGCTGAACACCTCGGTGGGTTCGGTGGCACGCACCGTAGCACCGCGTGGCTCACCTGTCAGCAGCGCCATTTCACCAAAGTACTCGCCGGGATGGAGCGAGTTTACCTTGCGCTCTTCGCCCTGCGCTCCCACCAGCACCTCCAGGCTACCCCGTTGCACGACGTACAGTTTGTCCCCCGGCTCACCCTCACGCACCACGTCTTCGTCAACGAAGAAACGCTCACGCACCATCTTACGGGCTAGGGAGGTGAGGAGGGGATCCGAGAAGCCGCCGAAGAGAGGCACAGTCCTCAGTTGATCGAGACCGACGCTCGAGCCATCCGGGAGAGCAACTCCGCTGGTCTGCTCTGCATACAACCTGGAGTACAACCCGCCCGCCTTTACGAGAGTAGCATGGTTTCCCTCCTCCACCAGCCGCCCACGCTCCAGCACAAAGATATAGTCGGCGGCGGCGGCGATAGCGAGCCGGTGGGTGATGCTGATCACCGTTCGCCCCCTGGCCACGTCGTCAAGCGTGTCCAGGATCTCTCGCTCGGTATGCGAGTCGAGGGCGCTAGTAGCTTCATCGAGTACCAGGATTCGTGGGTCGCGAATCAACGCCCTGGCAATCGCCAGGCGCTGTCGCTGGCCCCCGCTCATACGCACGCCCCGCTCGCCCAGCACGGTGTCGTAGCCGGACGGTAGCGCCTCTATAAACTCGTGCAATTGGGAGGCCTTAGCGGCAGCCACAATCTCCACATCGGTAGCTCCTGACCTGCCATGCGCGATGTTCTCTCTGACGGTGGTGTCGTATATGAATGTATCCTGAAATACCAATCCGATCTGGCTGCGCAGTGAAGCTAGCTTCACGTCCCGCAGGTCATGGCCGTCGAATAGGACACTCCCTTCTTCAGGGTCGTAGAAGCGCATCAGCAGGCTTACGATAGTGCTCTTGCCGGAACCGGATGGCCCTACGATAGCCACGTTTGCTCCGGCAGGGATCGTCAGGCTCAAGCCGTTCAAGATAGGGTTGCCCGAGCCATATGAGAAGCCCACCTCCTCAAGACGGATCTCTCGGCTCAACGTGGGCAGGTCCACAGCAGCAGGCTTGTCGTCCACGGTCACCGGTTCCTCAAGCAGGTCGGTCACACGATTGATCGCTCCCGAGGCTGTCTTGACAGTCTGTCCTATGCTGGAGAGGGACATGATAGGCTGGATCAGGGACGGCAGGAGGCCCACGAAAGCCAGCAGCGTGCCTATAGTGAGTTGGTTCTGCATCACCAGGTAGCCGCCCACTCCCAGTACCATCAGCTGGCCCAGCGTGACCGCCAGGCTTGTGCTTGTTTCAAAGAGCACAGCGATCTTGGTCGTGCGCAACGAAGCCTTTTGGAGCGCCTCCAGGCCTGTTCGGAACATTGAAAGGGACTTCTTCTCAAGCCCATATGCCTTCACTACGGCGTGCGCCGAGACGTTCTCCTGCAACGAACTGATCACTTCGCCCAGGATTTTCTGGCGCTGGGTGCTGGCTTTTTGCAGGCGCGAGCCTAGTGTTACATAGGTGAGAAGGAAAAGCGGCACGATAAGTAGCACAAGGCTTCCCAGGATAGGGCTGAGAATAATCACGGTAGTTGCAGCCAGCAGTCCGGTAAGCACCATGAATGGCCCCGTACTGGTCACCTGCTGTATCGCAGTTTGCACCATCGCCATATCGCTGGTAAAGCGGGTCATGATATCGCCCACCTTTATCTGGGCGAAGAAGGTGTGGGGCAGCCGTTGCAGGTGGGCGAAGAGCCGCTCGTCGAGACGCTTTATAAGCTCCTGGTTGATCCAGCTGGTCAGATATCCGCGCCGCATACCCACCAGGGCGTTCACAACGTATAACACCAGCAGCCCAAGCACGAACAGACCTAACTGGCCGAGGTCGTTGCTGGGGATTACGGTATCGATCAGGTACTTGCCCGACAGGGGCAGTACAATACCGTACGACAGCCCCAGGAACATGTAGAGGAGCACCTCCAACTGGCGGAGCCGGTAGGGCTTAAGCAGAGGTATGATGTGGCGCAGGAACGAGCCCCAAATAGAGGTGCTACTGGAGGAGCGCCGGAGGGTGTTGACCCATGCCTCCTCAAGTGCGCCTATCGGCTTCTGGTAGGCGTTGATGGCGGCTTGATCGCGGCGGTCCGGGTCGTAACCGGCCAGGAATTGCCGGAGAGATACTATCCCGAAGGTTTCGATGAGGTAGTTTACAAAGGAGGTAGAGATGCGCTTATCCGCCTCACTTGCTGCGATGCTTCCTCCGTCGCGGTCTTCCTGCCGCGCCGCTCTCAACACCGATACCGGCCTGCCCGCCGCCAACTCGGCCCGCACCCACTCGTCACATGCCTGGATAGACTCTCCCAAGCCGGCGCGGGCGTTCGCCACGCCTGCGATACCGCTCGTAAACAAAAGGCTGGACCCGGCTGACGTGCCAAGCCACTTGGTGATAAGGAGGTGCGAAAGGGAGTGAGCTATCGCCTCGCCGGGAGCTTCGGGGCGCACAACCCGCACAATAGACCTGCCGGTGTCCGCCGCCGGCGTCATAAAGGAGGCCGCGTAGCCTTGCACCTCGGGTTCCTCTCCCTCGCCTTCTTCTCCCACTTCGACAAGACCGGCGGTGGGATCCAGCAAGAATATGTCGGCTTTCCCATCCGGGTGCTTGTCGGGCTTGAGGAGCCGTTCCACGGCATCGGCCACTTGCTCGGCCTCGCGTAGCAGCAAGGGTGCGCGCTTGGCGGCGTAGGTGCCCTGTGGCGCGTGCACCGCCACCCATTTGCCCTGTAGATTATGCCAGTCCGGGCCAACGGTGCCGCCTGGACTCAAACTGGTGCTTATACCGGGCCCCATTTCTCCGCGCATAGCGGCCTCCTCTGCCTCCAAGCTTGCCACATTCTTTACCGGCTTTACCGGCTATTACATTACGCCGTGCCGGGTCTTAGGCGGGAGCCGGTTGCTTCATCACGGCTACTCCGGCACCGGCCTTGAGTCCTGCCGGTACCCTGATCCACGATACAGCGTCTTCGGCGAGTTCGCTCCTTAGCGAGCTCGCCTCGGCTGGGCAGTCCTCAAGCAGCCGGGCGCATTCCCTGTATAGATCGGTAGCAGTCGCATACCAGAGAAGGGAGCCTTCCCTGGGGCCATCTGCCAGTACCTCCTGAGCGCCTTCCAGGAAGCCCACCACGTTCCGCTCCAGGTAGGCCAGTTTCAGGCTGAGCCATGCGTGCGCGGATGGGTGCCGTCCGCAGCGCCGAGTTGCTTTCAATTCTGCATGCGCCACGACCGGGGCGAACAGTGCCAGCCCCTCCTCTCGCCCCTGGCCGTCCAGCAACAACGCCAGTTCGCTCGTCAGCTGAATGAACAGGTCGGCCACTTGTTCCTCGGGCAAGTCGTCCACCGTTGCTTTGCCAGTGTAGGTGTAATCGGGGAAAGGCCATGCTACGCTCTCCCCTTCAAGATAGGTGAGCAGGCCCGCTAGTATGCGGGCAGCTCGCTCCGGCTCGCCCGCGTTCGCATCGACGCGTGCCAGGTTGTGTCCAAGCTGTACCCGGTGCAATTCGAGGACATGGTATCCATCTCTCGAAAGGAGGGTGCCATCTGCCGACATGGCGCGAAAAACGCGCTTTCTGGCGAGGTCATGCCGGCCGCACCGAAAGTCAATGAAGGCCTCGGCTGCCTCCTGGAATGAGGCAAGCAGAGCATGGCTCTCGGTTGAAAGCCAGGGCACTTCCAGAATGTCACGACTGGTGCGCAGGTTCGCCTCGGCTACCTCCATGTCGCCCTTGCGCACGGCCGCGAGACCCCTGGTGCGGGCGACCAGGGCGGCACTCATGAGCATCTGCTCCCTGGGGGAGGCATGCTTCAATATGGCAGCCCCCAGGAGCTGGTCGAAGCCGACGGCAGTGGAAGTACCGGCAGAGACACGGTGGCGTTTGCCGTGCCGGTAAGCACCGGCGGCCCTATGCAGGTGTTCAGCCAGGATGTTACTTGTAGAAGTGATCATGCTGCCTCTACCCTTCTCTTCCAATCGTGTCCGTCTACTCACTCGACCGTGCTAAGAAACCCCCTGCTAGCGGTATCGGAAACCGGCTCTACTCAACTGTTGTGGCATCTGTCCAGGATTGCTGAGTCGGAGCAGGCACATGGCTATGCCGGAGAAACCGACCGTATACACAGACGTGAATTTGGTAGGGGTCTCTGAGCCCCACACGAACAGGCCGTTGATCTCTGTGGCGAACGTACCTAGAATTCGCCCTAGCGAGCGGGCCTCGGACCAGTAGCGAGAGTCACCTGTGGCCTGGTACATATCCAGCAGAAAGCCGATATTGCCTGCCAGGCCGTGACAGTAGATGGGCATTGCCCAACGCATGTTCCTCCCTACCGTCACCGCCGCGCGGTGCGCCAACTCGAAGGCCCCTTCCAGGATTCCGAACTGCGAAGCACGCAGCAGGAATATGCCGATGCCTACCGCTCCGTGGCACCAGAACCCTTCTGTAAGAGGCGTACGCTCGGAGCGCGCCCAGTTGAGACCTGTCGATCCCTCGTCGGTGGTGGGTACGGCCAATGCGGCGATCCAACGCGCGGCTCCCGCCGCCGCCTCCAGGTACTTCGAGTCCCCTGTGGCCTCGTACAAGTCGATAAGGGCATCTCCGATCCCGGCGGCCCCATGCGCGTATCCCAGGTTAGCGGCACTCACCCCAAAGTCATTCGGGGCCTGCCAGCTCAGGCCGTTGTCCGCGCCAGGCTCTGCCAGGTCCAGCAATTGCTCGCCGGCCGCCTCCGCGAACCCCAGGTGCTCAGGATCTTCTGTTTCGTCCCACAGCAGCAGGTGGTGGCGAAGCCGACCAGCAGTGCCTACGAACATGCATGGGGACGAGTCGGGCAATCCGCCCACCCACTTGCCCAGGCTGGAGGCGGCCCGGATGACGTCGGGGTCGTTCAGCACCTGCCCCGCACGCAGGAGGGCTATAGCCACGCCTGCCTCGCCCACGTACAAGCCCGAGATGGGTTCTCCACTAAGTCGTTGCTCAGAGAGGAGCCACCGAACCCCGCCCTCTAACACGCGGCGATGTTCGGGGTCATTGAACTCCCGGACCAACTCGGCCAGTGCGAGCACCTGCCCGGCCACCCCCACGTTGATGTGCCTGGACTGGATTATGTCGTTCGAAGTGATCGCATCGTCCGACGATTTCGCGCCGGGCCACACCAGTCCTTGCCCATTGTCTGCCGGTTGCGCAGTGCGGCACAGTGTATCGCCGATGCGCCGTGCCCATGTCCTGTACCTGCCGGCGGCAACCTCATCCGGTTCAACAGGCGTTTCAGCTCCCCATGCAGGCGGGGGCACCGTGGCCGTCTCTATGCCGGCAAGCGCTTCCTCAATTTCGAATATACTGCCGAAGCGCTGCTCACGCTCAGGGTGCACGCAACGCGCTATGAGAGCGCTCAGGTCCGAGGCGACGGCAGGATTCAGCAGCTCGATTGGACGGCTCAACAGGTTTGAGTCGTCGGGCGCATTCGATGCCTCGGCTCCGGTCGCCAGATAGTAGAGGAGAGCACCGTAGCTGTAGACGTCGTCCCTGACGTCTGCATGCTCCCAGGCTTTGTGCTGCGGCGACATATATCCCCTCGTGCCGAAGTTGTACTGCGGGAGCGGTCCATCAGGGTCGTAGGCCAACTCAAAGTCGATGACACGCAACCGCCCTTCGGGCGTTACCAGCACGTTGTTCGACTTGAAATCCCTGTAAATAAGGCCTGCCGCGTGGATCGCGCCCAATGCTGAGGCTAGTTGGCGGCTCCAGGTCAGGAACTGGGGACCGGGCACGGAGCCATGCTCGACGGTGAGGTGCCGGACCTTACGCTCAAGCGTGGTACCCTCGATGCGCTCCATCACCAGGTATGGCTCATCGTCCTCCTCAAACAGACCGTAGAACTCGGGGAAGGCCGGGTGGGGAGCCAATCGCTTCAACACCTCAGCCTCGTTGCGCAGCCGGTCACGGGCGTCTCGTCCGTCTATCGTGATAGCGGCGTTCCGTCTGGCATGTTTGATGATGCACTGGCGGGGTACTTCGGTGTCGATAGCATCGTAGATAACTCCGCGTGCCGCCTCACGATGCGGGGCCAATATAAAATAGCGACCACCCACGATGCGCACCGGGCGCTTCGGCGGAGCCGCCACCCCCGCCGCCTCAAACGGATCCTGCGCCCCATCCGGCGGCACGTAGAAATGCACGCGGTGGTCTTTTACCAATTTGCCGTCCGGCCCTTCGAACGCCGACACGATCAGGCCAAGCTTTGTGTGCATATGCTGCTTGCGGAAGCTGCCGTACCTGTAATGCACCAGGCTGCCGGGAGAGAGGGGTCGGTCGGAGAGAACAGAGGGCGCGCGCACGCCGCGAGTCGCTGCATCCAACGCTACTGCCAATCGCACTGCCTGTTCGTCGTTGTTGGGGTATATAGTTATGAACTTGCCGACCTGGGAGATGCCCCCGAACCCCTGGTTCAAGAATAGGAGCGCGGCAGAGGATGCGCACAGTTTGAAAGTGGCGTCTTCGGAAAGGAGGATTGGGAGCGTTCGCTCCAGGACCGCTCGCGCTGACAGGAGCGACGCAGACACGTGAAGCTTCCAACCGTGCGTGGGTGTATCGGCTCGCCCGTTCCTCATGTATAGCCAAAGCTGCTTTGGCCTGGTGATTCGCTCAATTCCCCAGGCGGAAACGTCCTCACCCTGGGCGACCTTTGCCGCGAGCGCCTCCAGGAGGAATGGCTGGTACCACTCCGGCTCCATCCCGTCGCGCAGGGCGATCACCGCTCCATCCACCTCAATATTCACCATTGTGATCTTGATGTTTTCCGAGGGGATAGCTTGTCGCTCTATATCGACGGTCATTAGCGACTCCTGGGTCTGTGCTGGGGCGAAAGGTAATGGATAAACGCAGGCGAGGTGGAGAGGGCCTGAACTGCGTGCATTGAAAAACGCACAGTTAATGAGTTGTAGTTGCAAAGGTACCCTCAGTTTGCATGGCTCTTCCGCCTGCAAACTGAGGGTACCGCTACGCTACGCCGAGGTAGGTAGGTTCCGGCGCATGGACTAGTAGCTCTGGTTGCAGACCGTGCCGCCCTGGCAACAGTTGGTATCGCCATCACCTGCGATGGGCTCCTGATCCAGATAGCCAGCGACCTCGGGATCGCCCAAGGACTCAAATATGCCCTGCCACTCCTCGGGGAAGGTGCTGTTCATAGCGGCATCCGGGTCGTTCTTGAGCGCCTCACGGAAAGAGGCATCACTCAGGATGCGATCCACGACCTTAGCAGCCAGTTCACGTTTCTCATCGTTAAATGTATGCTCGCTCACTTTAGTCTCCTTTTTTGCTGGTTGGTATGTTTGTCACTCGGCAGATCCATTTGGCCTGCTGTTCAGGAGGGTTCAATATCGGGGACTCCTAAACGTTATGGTCAGTCCTCTGCAGACGGAGTCATAACATGCCGTAGTGACAAAAAGGTGACAGCAAGGTGACAATTAGGTGACATAGCACGCGTTAATCGGTCATATCGTGCGGCCAGGTTGCTCGAAAATCGTATCGTCTTGGTGCCAGGATGTCGTTTGGGTCCAGGGACTTTTTTAACCGCGCAAGAAGGGCGTCATAGTCGCCGGACGAGGCCGGGAGCGAGTCCATCGACTGAATACCGAGCCGGTAGGGTAGATACCTCATCCCGATCAGTTCCTGCAGGAGCGTGTGGTAGCAACGCATGGCGCGGTCGTCCTCCCCCGGCACATCCCGGTCGTACAGCAGCGCCGCGTTCACTATTGCGCATCTTTCCGTAAGGAGAACCAATGAGATGTTAGGCTCGAATCGATCTGATAGGATCACTTTCTCCATACAGCGCACAACTCGGACGACGTGTCGCCCTATGAACGGTACTGCCGGGGCGCACCATAGCACCCCGCAACGGTCGCGGTCGGGGTCCATTTTCTCCGGCACCGGGGTCCTCTTGCGCCAGTAAGTGTTTCTGATTCCGCCTGGAGTCTCAAGGCTTCGTCCCTGTTCTGCTGCCGGCCTGGGCTGGAGGGTGAACGGTTCTCCATTCTCCTCTGTTGCGTTCCCAGTCATGGGTACCCATTGCGCCCCACCCGTGTCCACGAAGTAGAGAGTATTTGTCACGCCCTTCAGAGAGCTGTATACCAATTCCTGGCTGGCTCGGGCCTGAGCCGGACTGTGAGCATCAATATGCAACTCGCCCAACCATGCACCGATCCCAAGCGCCTCCCGGATGCTTGACATCACCTCAGGCGTTAAGAAATCTCCGGCCCCAATCGCCTGCCAGGGGAACTGCACGATTCCAGACAGCGCCCTATAGTCGTTGTACAAGCGGATTGGCTCGTTGCATATTCCGGAAGAGCGAAGATGATGTAAAGCGTCGATCAGACTCTCCAGTCCATCCGGGTCTGTTGCGAAGTAGCAGGAAAATCTGTGCTTGGAGATCGGCATCAACCAGAAGGTCATCCTGGTCACAATCCCGAGATTGGATTGGGTAAAGAGGCTATCGAGGGATGGTCCAACACCCCAGCGGTTGACGCTTGCCGCCGCCCCCTCAAAGCGCCCGAAACCCGTTCGCAGGTGCTCACCCGTAGGCAGCACCACCTCCATATCGCATACATGTGCCGCGCGATCACCATAGATACCGCTGCCCAGGCCTCGCTCAAGCGCGTTTCCGATCAGACTCGACTCGTAAGTACTGCCGGTGAGGTTGACCTTGAGGGTGGAGCCTCGTTCGGCCAAGAATCTGTTCACATCCAGGAAGGTCACCCCAGGCTCTACCGTGATGTAAGCTAGCTCCTCGCTGAAATCAACGATTCGGTTCAGCCGCTCCAGGCTCATCACCACGCAACCGTTGTAGGTGGGCACCCTGGAGCCATAACCCCAGTTCTTGCCTGTGCTCACCGGGTAGAGAGGCGTCTTGTAAGCATTGGCGATGCGAACGCAGCGCTGCACCTCGTCGCGGTTGCCGGGAAGAAGCAGGGCCGGCACCTCCTGATAGGTGGCAAACGTGGCCGTCTCAACCTGCCGCAAGGTAACTTGATCGGTGCGTACGTAATCCTCTCCGATAGCAGCACGCCACGCCTCCAGCGCTTCGTCTAGGCCACTCATGGGCTACCCCCATTCGTCTATTCATAATGAGCACACAGATATGCTTTGGCCTCGAGAGGCCGGCCAGGCTGATACACTATCTTGATGTGGTGCAAGGCGGTCACACACCTGCGTAGAGCCAGAGGGCCAAGTGCGCGAGACAACAGGCGCAGGCTATCGGGCCATAGAGCGCCGGCGGTGCTCTGCCCTATAACCGCCGGGTAGGCCAGCAACCCTTCCCGCTTGGCAGGGAGACACATCTCGCTCTCCACTAGATAGTCGAGGAATTCCTGCCACCGTCCGTCATCCTGGGGTTGCGCTCGTTTATTGAAGTAGCATTCCCACGATATCTTTGGATATATGTGCTCACCAACGTCTATGTTGAGCCAGAGATAATCGCTAAAGCGTGATGTGGAGTCGAGCGCCGCTTCTACCTCAGAGAGCTGCCCCGGCCAATGAAGATGGGAGAGATACTCGATTATCCGCATCCGGTCCAAACCTCTTACGATCATTCTGAAAGCATTCACGTTGCGGGCCAGCATAGTGCCCACAAAACCTACCTCACCGGGAGCTGGTATCTTCTGGATGGCTTCCCTGAACTTCTGCGCTACCGGCTCCAGCACGGGGTTACCCATCAGCAGTGTTAGCGCGTTTAAGCACACTACCTGTATGGTTGAGGGGTCGGCTCTTTCGTTCGCTGTACCGTTGTTGTTTTCAGCTGGGGTGCTCCGTCTCTCTTCGGAGGTATAGAGGCCTAAAAAGATGCTGGGTACCGGGACTTCACGTGGCGCGTCGCTTATATCGAACTCAAGCCAGATGTTGCGCAGATGCTTATTGAGCAGCGATTCTGATGCTGACCAAGCCTCTACGAAATCGTTGATACGCTGCCACACCCGGTGGTTGTTCAAGAGCACATTGCCGGAGGCTATGGTACGGGCGAGACTGTTCTTCGCGTTGAACGCCGCATCGGCGCATAACTGGAAGTCAGCGACAGGCGCCTCTTCGGCCAACCGGCACTCGAAACCGAACAGGCCCATCGCAAGCGCACCCGGTAAAACGTGAGCAGTGCGTGATATGTTGGCGAAAGACGATGGCGAGATCAACTGTGGTGGCATGTGGGGGCCAATTGGACGCAGATATTCGGCGAAAGTACCCAAATCTATCTCGGACATAGAGGACTCCTTCGAAGTCGATATTCATGTTCGTGCAGGCATCGCTAACCGCTTTGCCCCAGAGGCGCCGTGCAGACTCCCAGGCACAAGGTACCAGATTGTAGTGGCATAGAATATCACCAGTTCCCCTAGCTCGTCAATGGTCTTAGGAAGAAAAGGCTGGCAGCTACGGGCATTAACCTCTTGCTTTTTCCGAAGCCAGTTGGTATACTTCGATACTTCCCAGCACACAATACTATACTTCACGGCTATTACCATACCCGATAATGAGGGCGCATGCGTAGTGAGCCATGGGTTTAGTCTATGGTTTGAGCTCGTTACCTGTTGTCACGAGGCCAACCTGAAAGACACTCTAGGATCGTGTGTTACGATCCTGCAACGTGGCATTCCCTTCGCATACAGGCTTGGTGGAGTGGCCCTAAGAGGATTGTGGAGGTTTACGATGCCCGGTACATAAGACACCATGCAATAATTACAAAGCTATCTAGCGCCCCAACAGAGGAATCACAGCCAATGTTTGCAGACCCAAGCACCCAGGAGTTTGACAATTACGGACTGGTTTATCCTCCTCCCACGCCTAGTCCATCTGTAGCGCCCGTGCCAGAGATTAGCGTCGTAAGTACCCCAGACCCGGTGTGGGTTTTGGCCTCACAGTGTACGCCTCCTACGCCCTCTGCCGGTTTGTTCCAGCGTCCGCATCTCTATCGGCAACTGGCCGACTCTGTACAAAAGCATAAACTGACACTAGTGTCAGCCCCACCTGGTTACGGCAAGTCGATGTTGCTTGCCGGCTTTGCCGCGAATATACCAGCTGCCTGGCTTACCATCGGGCGTGAGCACAATAACCCCTTGCTGTTTGTACTGCATCTCCACGCATCGCTACGCCGTTCTGTCCCAGGACTGGGAGAGCCACTCGATACCATCGACCCGGAGAAAGCGCTCGCCCACCTCCTCAACGAGCTGACCATATTACCGCTTCCCCATCCCTACTATTATCTCTTTGTCGACAACCTGCATCTGTTGGTGGACCGCACGGCTCAAGCCTTGCTGGTGAGACTCATCGATTACTCGCCTCCCGCCCTACGCATGATAGCCGGGTCGTGGGGCTCTCCCCGGTTGCTGAGCCTGGCAAAACTGTGGGCGCAGGGCATGGTGGGTATGTTAGCCGCTCGTGATCTAAGGCTAAGCCCGGAGGAGACTTCGGCTTTTCTTCTGTCGACGGCCGGTTGCAAGGTCGATGGCAAGGCGCTCAACATCATCGATGTCTACATGGAAGGGTGGATCACGGGCCTGGTAATTCTTGCCGGTGCGCTCGATCCAGGACGGCCTGAGCTAACGGAGGTAAATGAGGAGCGTGCTATTGCGGGACTGGGGTCCATCCAGCATATTGTCGCTACCTACCTGCGGGAGGAGATGGAGAGGCATCTCCCTACTCCTGCTGTGGTGTTCCTGACGCACACCTCCATCCTGGACCAGGTGGACCCGGCCCTCTGCCGCGCCCTCAGGATCAAGGGTACCGAGAGCGCCCTGTTCCAAATCGAGCGGCATCGTGTGTACACCGAAGTTTACTCCGTAGAAGGGGACGATGGTAGCACAACGCAACCTTCCTATCGCTATCTCACCTTTTTTCGAGAGTACCTGCGCCAGCAAATGCACCTGCTGGAGCCTGCCGCCGTGCATGCTCTGCACAGGCAACTGGCTGCCCACCATATCTCGAAAGAGGAGACTGATCTGGCAATGAGCCACCTGTTGGCGGCTGGTGAGTACGATGAGGCGGCAACCTTGCTCGGCAAGATGTGCCAGGTGACCCTATCCGCCGGCCAGTACATGCGTTTGGAGCGTTGGGTCAAGGAGTTTCCGAAAGTTATCGCTGCCAGCCACCCCTGGTTGCTCCTGATCCAGGCTCGCTCGCAATTGTTCGATAACCTGCTGCTTGGCGCCGAAACCCTTTACCGGCAGGCAGAAATTTCCTCGAGAACGGCCGAAGATCGCGGTGCCATCTTTCTCAGCCTGTACGGCTTCGGCAACTGGCTAAGCAAGCAAGGCCGTTACACAGAGTCCACTATCAGCTTGAAGAAAGCCCTTCTGTTCGCGGAGAATGACTCCGACAAAGCGCTGGTGCTCTCGACCCTGGCTTTATCCGTCTACATGGTAGAAGGTCCAATCGAGGAAGTGCAGGCGGGGATAAAAGAGGCGTTGGAGCTTGCGGAACGTAGCAACTTGGTCACCACCCTGCTAAGGGTGCATCGTCACAATGCAGACCTGCGTTACAGGCTGGGCGACTTCGAGGGGGCACTGGCAGGGTATGCGATGCTGCTGAAACTGGGCGAGAGCCAGGGCTTGCACGAGGAGAGAGCTGAAATGCTCAACTCAGTGGCATATATCCATTTGCTGCGCGGCGACTGCTTAGAAGCGCGGGCGCTAGCGGAATCCGCACTTCACCTGGCCGACACCGGCGATCACCGGGAGGAATCCGCGATGGCAACCCTCATCCTGGGTGTCGTCCATCTCCTCGATGGCCAGCTCAACGAGGCGCATCTGCACCTCAGCCAGGCGCTCGATGTGCTGCAATCTCGGAACAACGGACCCAAGACCGCCCTGGCACTTGATTGGCTCTGCGCGCTTGCACGGCGTGAAGGACGCCATGAAGAGGCGTTCCGGGCTGCCGAGAGGGGCATGGCCATACGCCGCGCCCTGGGCGTGCCCTACGAAGTAGGGTTATCACACCTGGTGTTTGGTGGGGCGGCTGCCGATGCTGGTAAACTGGAAGAAGCACGTATGCACCTGAACACCGCGCTCGACATCTTCTATCAAGCCAACGCGCAATACGCACAGGCACAGGCGCACGTTTATCTTGCCTCAGTCATTTCGGTATCGAGCAATGGCGACAAACTCCAAATGCAGCATCACACTTCTCAGGCGCTGAAAATGTGTCGGGCAGGCGGGCACGGCCAGTTGATCATAGGATTGGGTGTGCGAGCTGTGCCAGTGCTTACTGAGGCGATAGTCGCCGGGCTTGAAGGAGACTACGCGACAAGCATCTTGTGCAAACTGTGCGCAGCCGGAGACCCGAAAGTGTTGGCAGCAATCAATGAACTGGTTGATCACCCCAACCTGGCCGTGAAGCGGACGCGGGAAGCGGCGATTAAGGCCTGGGCCGAATCTCCGCCGGAGCCACTCTCCATCCAGACCTTTGGACGCTTCACCGTGTTACACCGAAAGATAGCCGTCTCCTGGCCCAGGGCAAGCTCCAAAACCGTGTTCCAGTATCTCCTTCACCAGGCGCGTCCCGTGCCGGTGGAGGAGCTAATAGAAGTGTTGTGGCCGGGCGGTGTGCTCGCAGCCGCCCGTAAGAACCTGCACCAGGCCGTAGCGGGTCTGCGCCATGCCCTTGAGCCTGAGATACCTTCCGGGTTCCCTTCTCGCTACGTACAGCCTGCGTATGGCGCTTACCAGTTAGTGTTACCCCGTGGCTCCACCGTAGATAACGTGATGTTCACTCAGCAATCCTCGCAGTTAGACTCCGTCTCTGATCTCGAAAAGGCGGTAGCTCTCTATACGGGTGACTTCCTTGCCGATAACCCCTACGCTGAATGGGCGATGCCGAAGCGAGAGCAATTGAGCACTCGTTACCGGGATATCCTGCTGCGCCTCGGTATCATCTACTTCGAGGTTGGCAGACCGGACGATTGCGCCCATGTAATGCGTCAGTTGATCGAGCAGGAGCCTTGGAGCGAGGACGGCACCCTCTGGTTGATGAAGGCGTGTCAGGCCCGAGGTGACCGTACGGCGGGCCTACGTGCCTATCAGAAGTTGCAGCGCCGCCTGCGCGACGACCTGGATATAGATCCTCGCCAGGACTTGGTCGATCTGTACCTGCAGATGTCAAAAGGGTAGGTGGTAGGGGAGAGTAAGGGACGTATTCGGAGCGAAAAGAGGCGTAGGGCATCCGCGATTGCAGACCTCTCTGTCACCTCTTTGTCACCATGACATGTTATATCCTTCCTAAGATTGCCTTGCCTGGAGGGGATGTAGGTGAAATTTCCTGCCGGGCATTTAGCGATGTCTCTCAACTTTCCCTCACCCATTAAGAATGCATACTAAACCGGGTGGCAGGCGGGTAGAGGCGGGTTGCAAACCCGCCCCTAGAACAGGTTTTGCTAGCTGCTCTAAATAGCCCGTGAGGATCGACATGAGACGTAGCAGAGAAAGATAGTGGATAGGTCTATGGGTAGAGCTGTTGAGATTGAGGCGGACCTGGGGTACATCCAAGAGATCAGAGCTTACTATGACCTCTCCACGCCCGCATATCTGAAGAGCGTCGGTACCACTATCCAGTCGGGATTAGTCGAAAAAGGGGTGGTCGAGTCAGCCCCCAATGCCGAGGCAGCCAGAGAATCGAACCTGTATTGTGCATCGATGGCCGGCATCAAGCCCGGCGATCGGGTGTTGGACGCAGGCTGTGGCGTGTGCGGCCCGAGTATAGACATCGCCTCGGCCATAGATAGGGTTCGCATCGACGGCATTACCCTATCTTTTGTGCAAGCCAAGATAGGCACAGGACTCGTACAGGAGGCGGGGCTAGCAGGTGCGATAAATGTGTACATTGGGGATTACCACTACCTGCCTTTCGCCGATGGGACGTACGATGTTGTGCTCTTCTTGGAGACCGCAGGCTATTCGTATAACATGGAACGGCTCTTCTCCGGCGTGTTCAACGTACTCAGGCCAGGGGGCACTCTTTACATCAAGGACGTCTTCTGCAGAGAGGGAGAACTTACCCTAGCAGAACGGGCTGATCTGGCGCGGTTTGACCGCATTTACGTCTACAGAACAACTACTATGAGCCAGCTTGCTACGGTACTGGCTACAACCGGCTTCACCGACATCCGTACAGGTGATCTTGGCAGGCACGACGGTAGCTACGAGGACGCGGGGCAGGTGGCCGTGGGAAATCGGTTTTATAAAGGTATGATTGAAACAGTTGGTGAGAAGGCCAATCTCACCGAGTTCGGCAAGCTCCATGCATACAACTATTCGCACCTGCCAATAATCTTTGGTGAGGTGCTGGCGCGCAGGCCCGCCACAGAAGGGAAGGGTAAAGAAGGACGGCGCGCAATACAGGTAATCTGATCACCGTGGGCAAGCCGGGAAGTAGAGGAGGGAGACGCTTGATGGTTGGAGATTGGTCCGAAAATGCCGCGCGCAGGGGCGACAGGGGCGAGGATGATGGCAGCGTCTCAAGGGACCAGGAGGAGATCCGACGGTTGAGACGCCTGATAGAGGGCGATAAGGCCGCTGATGGCCTGTACCGCGCGCTGGTCCTTGCCTCTTCAGCGGGTACCATGGCCTCTACCACCAGGCACACCAGGGTGCTGGAGTCGATCGTGGAAACGGCGGCTCAGGTGATTCGCGCGGGGGCGGGGGCTCTCTTCTTGCTGGATCGTGACACAGAGGAATTGATATTCGAGGTAGCTATCGGAGGCAAAGCCGAGGAGGTCAAGAAGTTCAGAGTGCCGGTGGGACATGGAATAGCAGGCCTGGTGGCGGTTACGGGACAGCCGATGGCTGTCTCAAATGCCGATCAAGATATACGTAGAGCCGAGGATATACAGCGTGCCGTGGATTATGTGCCCAAGACGATACTTTGTATGCCGCTATTCTACGAGGGGGAAGTGATCGGCGTCCTAGAATTGCTCGACAAAGAGGGCGGGGCAGCCTTCAATGCAGCCGACATAGAACTACTTGGTTTATTCGCCAACCAGGCCTCCGCGGCCCTGGAGATGTCGCGCGTAAACACAGACTTGAACGCTTTGATTTTGCAATTGCTAAGAGGGGCCTCGGGTGCTGAGGAGGAGGCACGCCTGATCTCAGAGGCTATCGGAGAGATGCCGGCGCTGAGAGGCGCCCTGGAATTGGCCGGGTTGATCCAGCAGATCGCCGGGTATGGCGAGGAAGGGATTGCTTTATGCAGAACCGTGCTGGCAGGGTTCCTGGAATACCTGCGTGGACGTCCCCAGGTGTTGGCAGAATAGGGACAGCATATGACAACCCGTAGACCTGCATGGGGGTGGCAGTTCACGTCCGAAGCGCTCCAACAGCTTGCTCCATTGCAGCCACTTGAAGCCATCAATAGCGAGTGGGCGTGGAGGAACAGCACAGGCCAGGGCGTCAAGGTAGGGGTGATTGACAGTGGTATAGATGCCGACCACCCCGCAGTGGCCGGGCCGGTAAACGGCTACGTGGCAATAAGCGAGCGGGCAGGTAACATCACATACAACGAGGAGCCGCATGAGGACCTCTATGGACATGGCACGGCCTGCGCCGCAATCATCCGCTCGCTAGCGCCTGAATGCGAACTGTACAGTGTGAGAGTGCTGGGGGCGGGGCTGATCGGACGGGGCGCCGTATTCGCTGCCGGCCTCCGCTGGTGCGTTGAGAACGGCATACATGTGTGCAACCTCAGTCTCGGCACCACTAAGAAAGACTTCTATGCGCTCTTTCACGAGATTGCCGACCAGGCATACTTTCAGAATACGATATTAGTTACCGCAGCCAATAATATGCCTGTGCCCAGTTTCCCTTCGGTCTACTCCTCGGTTATCTCTGTGGCTTCCCACGACACCCCGGATCCCTACCTCTACTACTACAACCCCAGTCCGCCCGTGGAGTTCGGGGCGTTTGGCATAGACGTGAGGTTGGCCTGGCTGAACAGGGGTTACATCACCGCTACCGGCAATAGCTTTGCCGCGCCGCATATGACAGGCATAGTAACTCGCATCCTGGGTAAGCACCCCGGCCTGACTCTCTTCCAGTTGAAAACAATCCTGCGGGCTACCTCCGCTAACGTAGCGCCGCAGGCGGAATTCGCCGCTGGCCCTATAGAGGCTACAGCCTCTGAGAAATTAGATGTGATATCCTGATCAGCAATAGAAGCATCCGTTTGAGACAGCAGATCCAGGGAGGCGTCGGTGGAAAAGCTACCTAGTGGTACCGTCACATTCCTCTTCACCGACATAGAGGGGAGCACCAAGCGTTGGGAAGAGCAGCCTGGTGCCATGCGTGGGGACCTGGCCAGGCACGATGCCCTCCTAAAGGAGATCTTTACTGCTCACGAAGGCTATGTCTTCAAGACAATAGGCGATGCTTTCTGCGTGGCCTTTGCCCGCGCCAGCGACGCTATAGTGGCTACCGTGGAGGCGCAGCAAGCGCTCCACAAGGGGCAGTGGGAAGTGGTTGGGGGCATCAAGGTGCGTATGGCCCTCCACACCGGCATGACAGAGGAGCGGGACGGCGACTACTTCGGCCCCGCAGTGAACAGGGTGGCGCGTCTCCTATCAGCCGGACATGGCGGCCAGGTCCTCCTATCGCTTACAACTGAGGAGTTGGTGAACAGCGTGCTCCCTCCGGGCACGCGGCTGGAGGACATGGGCGAGCATTGCCTGAAGGATCTGCAACGCCCCGAGCATATATACCAACTACGCATTGAGTCTCTCCCTCAAAATGCGACGCCTCTCAAAACCCTCAACTACCGGCCTCACAATCTGCCTCTGCAAAGCACCCCCTTTATCGGGCGCGCGCGCGAGGTAGAGTTCCTAAAGAAGCAGCTACAACGGGACGATATGCGCTTGATGACCCTGACCGGCCTGGGCGGCACAGGCAAGACCCGCCTGAGCTTGCAAGTAGGCGCGGAGATGATCGACAACTTCAACGATGGAGTTTTCTTTGTAGCTCTGGCCAATGAACTCGATCCTAGTTCGGTCGCCTCGGCGATTGCCGGGGCGCTGAGCGTGGCGGAAGTCGATGGGCGCTCATTGGTCGACAGTTTGAAGGATCACCTCAAAGAGAAGCAGATGCTGCTGATCCTGGATAATTTCGAGCAGGTTCTGGGAGCGACCATGCTGATCTCAACTTTCGTGTCAGGCTGCGCCAACCTGAAACTCCTGGTGACCAGCAGGTCCGCCCTCCGCATCTATGGTGAGAAGGAACATGCGGTGCCACCGATGGCTTTGCCGGACCCTCGGCGTAAAGTATCGCTCGAGACGCTCCTGGAGAACGAGACGATCCAACTCTTCCTGAACAGAGCTCAGGCGGTCAAGCCTGATTTCGAATTGACCACAGAGAACGCAGCCGCCGTCGTAGCGATATGCAATAAACTCGACGGCTTGCCCCTGGCGCTGGAGCTTGCGGCTGCCCGTATCAGGTTGCTCCCACCCCAGACAATGCTGGCGCGCCTTGAGAGCCGGCTCAAGATCTTGACGGGAGGGGCCAAGGATCTACCTGCCAGGCAACAGACTCTGCGCGCGGCCATAGATTGGAGCTACGACCTGCTCAGCGCGGAGGACAGGGCCCTATTCCGCAGGCTGGCGGTATTCGTGAGCGGGTGCACCCTGGAGGCAATGGAAAGCGTTTGCATAATAGAAGACTCCACCGAGATTGACGTGCTGAACGAGACGGAGTCGTTAGTTAGTAAGAGCCTGTTGCGCCAGGATGTTCAGGACGATGGCGAGCCTCGCTTTACGATGCTCGAAACGGTGCGCGAGTATGCTCACGAAAGGTTGCTCGAAAGTGGAGAGGAACAGATGGTTCACGAGCAGCACCTGGCACACTATATGGCCCTTGCTGAGGAAGCCGAGCCCCAATTGGCTGGCGCGGCACAGGCTACCTGGCTGAATCGCCTGGAGCTTGAGCACGATAATATGAGAGTGGCACTGACCTGGGCGCTGGCAAACAACTGCATTGAGCAAGCCCTGAGGATCGCGGGGGCGCTTGCCCGCTTCTGGGTGGTTCGCAGTTACCTCACCGAAGGTCGGCGCAGGCTTGCCGAGGCCCTGGCCGTCACCGAGCTACATACCAATGGAAACGGCTTCATGCTCGATCTTGTTGGGGTGGGCGGGTCTGATGACGAGGTAAGGGGGTATATACAGGAGGGCCTACTGGAGCTTAACAGGGTACTTCAACACGCCGACCCCGGTAAGCTGACCAACGCGGCGCTGGCAGCAAGAGCCAAAGCTCTGAACGGTGCCGGCAACTTGAGCCATCGCCAGGGCGATTATAACGAAGCCCGCAAGCTCTACCTGGAGAGCCTGGCGATCAGGCAACAGCTTGGAGACCTCCAGGGGATCGCCGCCTCCTTCAACAATCTGGCGAGTGTGACTTATCGCCAGGGTGACTACAAGGGGGCGCGTGCTCTCTACCAGGAGAGTTTAGATATCAAGCGGCGGCTCGGGGAAAAACGGTCTATCGCCTCTACGCTCAACAACCTCGGCATTATTGCTCAGGAGACCGGCGACGATGCCGAGGCGCGCCAGTTCTACCAGGAAAGCCTACAGATCAGGCGCCAACTGAAAGACAGACATGGCACTTCGGCCTCGCTGGAGGGGCTGGGAGTGTTGACCTTCGAAGCGGGAGACTTCGGCCAGGCCCGCACCTACCTGGATGAATGTTTGCTGATCAGGCGCGATCTGAACGATACACAAGGCATTGCCCACGCTCTACATGACCTGGGGAATCTACTGTTCGCCGAAGAGCGGTACAACGAGGCCTATGAGCATTGGGAGGAGAGCTTGCGCCTCAAGCATGAGCTCAATGACAAAGAGGGTATAGCCGCCTCTCTCGAAGTATTTGCTCGTCTGGCCGCTACCTGGCAGAGTCTTGAATCGGCATTGCGGCTGGCGGCGGCAGCCGCCTCTCTCAGGGAGAGTATAGGGGCCCCCCTTTCCGCCCGCGTCCGCGCCTGGCTAGAGCCTTTATTGCAGTCGACACGCGAAACG
This sequence comes from Chloroflexia bacterium, assembly GCA_049580985.1. GTDB lineage: Bacteria > Chloroflexota > Chloroflexia > QHBQ01 > JADMIH01 > JADMIH01. The sequence continues at coordinate 2,622 of JBAURA010000444.1, read as the reverse complement.
TTGGGACCCGCAGCCGAAGCCATATGGGAGGCAGGTTGGTGGATGTCCCTGGAGGAGGCATGCGCATCCGCGTTTGGCATTAAGCCGGTCGTCGGCGATTCGGATGGTGGTAAAGACTATGGTGAACCAGGTTTCTATACCGCCCATACCTAGAGGGAGAAGCGTGGTTAGGACGATGCACAAGTGCGAAAATGTCAAACAACTGGAAGAGGCTAATATAGAATGACCATAGTCTACAGAGAACAGGCTAAGCAACTGTTGAGGGACGCTGCGCGGGACACGCGCGCAGATAACGAGACACGCCAGGCGCTGGGGAGAGCCATTATGGACCGGGCGCTGAAGCTCGGGGAAGGGATGGATACAAAAGGCTATCCTCTCTTCTGGACCCTGGACTGCCGCGAAGTGCTGCTGGATAGTCGCTGCCTGAAGCAGACCGCGGACCTACTGTGGGAGCAGCTACGCCGCTATCGACCCGACGCCGTGGGTGGCGTGACCATGTCGGCCGATCCACTCACCTATGCGCTGTTGTGTAGAGCGGCGGAAGAGGGCTATCCTTTGAAAGGGTTCGTTATCCGCAAGGAGCAGAAGTCCTATGGCCTCGGCAAGCTGGTAGAAGGTCCCGACCTCCCTACAGGCGCCAGGGTAGTGCTCCTTGACGACACTCTCAACTCGGGTACCACCATTCAGAAGGCGGTGGAAACACTGCAAGGGCTGAATGTCACAGTAGAGGTAGTGGCAGTGGCGACTGTGCTGAACTATGAGCGGGTTGGAAGTCGCTGGCTGGTGGAGCAAGGCATCCCATTCGAGTACCTCTTCACGTTGCGTGAACTTGGGCTGCGCATAAACTCAGATCGCATAGTGTTGGGGGAGGTGTCCGCGCCCGACCTCCTTTGGGCCTGGGAGGGCCTCAATAAGGGGCGTTACGGTGCGCCCAAGTCGGGGCCGTGCTTCTCGCCTGATGGGATCTTCGTGGGGAGCGATCGAGGATTCCTCCTCTCCCTGACGTTCGATGGCAAGGAGCGCTGGCGCTACCCGGTGCGCGACGCTCAGCGCGGAGTTCATTCAACTCCGGCGTACAATTGCGGCAGGGTCTACTTCGGTGCCTACGATGGCTATCTGTACTGCCTCGACGCGAAGAGCGGTGAGTTAGTATGGGAGGTACGTCCTGGCGAGTGGATCGGCTCGTCTCCCGCCCTAGACCGGGAGCAAGACCGCGTGTTTGTGGGGATCGAGTACGGCAAGAAAGGCGGTCGCCTGGTAGCGGTGGAAGGGAGCAGCGGCGCTACCGTGTGGGAGGCCGAGTTGGGTGGCTATGTGCACTCGTCCCCCTTCTTTAGCAGTGAGCTAAACCTCGTGATTGTTGGGTGCAACGATGGCTACCTGTACGCTGCCGATGCGACTAGTGGCGAGATTAAGTGGAGCTATCTCACAGGAGGAGAGATCAAAGGGAACCCGGTGGTGGATGAAGTGGGACGGGTGTACTTCGGCTCCTTCGACGGTTACCTCTACTGCCTGGCTGCCACCGGCGGCGAGTTGATCTGGCAGAGGCGCATATCCAACTATCTGTACATGACCCCCCTTGTTTGGAACGATTACGTGATAGCCGGTGGCTTTACCGGGCTCCTGACGGCGCTGGATCGAATTACCGGGAAGGTGCGCTGGAGCACCAACCTGGGTGGTCGTATCCTGGGCGGGATAGTGCAAGTAGGAGAAGACGTCGTATGCCTGGGGTGCGGCAACTGGCATTTATTCTATGTAGATGCCGCGAGTGGCGAGGTGTTGCGCCGGTACAAGACGGGGCGACCTCTTAGGACCACACCTGGGGTATATGGCGAGCAGGTAGTCGTGCCGGCTTGTGACACCATGGTTTACGCGTTTTCCACTTCTTGTGCTGGCATCGACTCTGTTGCAGCAACTGATCAGGTCTGCTAGAGTATCACTTACCGGCTGTGTTGCAACAATTGAATAAGTCTGATAGAGTGAGTCTAGTGGCCATCATAGCTATCAACTGGGGTTGTGTCAGAAATCGGTACAACGCTGGCGACAGCGTTGTACATCCGTTATCCTTACTGAGGCCGAACCATCTTGTCAAGGATAACCGATGAAATGCCCTCACTGCTCATCCCCGACAACCACCCAGCTTTCCAGGAAAACCTCTCTCCGCTACAAGACTTTCCGTTGTTCTGACTGTGTACGGGTTTTCAACGAGCGCACTGGCACTCCATACAACCATCTTCAGTTCCCTACTGACATCGTGCTCTTAGTCATCCTGTGGAGATTAAGATACAAGTTGAGCTTACGAGACTTAGCAGAAATGTTCCTGTCTCGAGGGTTTGAGTTCAACAAAGAAGTTCTATGCAATCTATGCAGTCAGGGAGTGGGAAACTAGCTTTGCCCCACTCATTACTGAGCAATTGCGGGCCCGAGGCAAGGGCAAGGCTGGTCGGTCGTGGTATGTCGACGAAACCTATATCAAGGTGAACGGCAAATGGTGCTACCTGTATCGTGCTGTGGATAGGGATGGCAACCTGGTGGACTCGATGCTCTCAAAGAGGGGAGATTTGGTTGCGGCCAGGCGGTTCTTCAATCAGGCTAAGGATGTGGTGGGTCATGCTCCTGAGC
>JBAURA010000443.1:0-2119 GCA_049580985.1 Chloroflexia bacterium | reverse complement strand
GGGTCGCGTATCTGATGGGGAGAGTAGTCCGCGAAGGCGGACTTCGTTTGCGTAGCCCCCGATTTTAATCGGCGGGCCCTCTCATTGTGGGGGCAATCTTGCCGGCCACACAAACTGCCCTGGCGACCGCAAGCCGGGAATGGTGCGACGGCTAGCCTTTACCGCGCAACTCGTTTATTGCCCTGAAAAAACGGTTCTTAGAGGGACGCCTGGGAGGTTGCGCCCTCGCAACGGCCTCTTGCCGGGGCTTCGGCTCGGTCTCGTACTTTATCTGCCGAAGCTCATGTTCGGTTTCCCGTTTGATACGCTCTATCTCGTGCTCGGTTTCACGCTTGATGCGCTTGATCTCGTGCTCGGTCTCCTCGCGGATATGCTGTATCTCCTTCTCGTACCGCTCGAACTTGACGCTCCCCACCTCGAAGCGCCTGAACTCGGCCAGGAACTTCACAAGCTCCGGCAGAGTAAAAGCCAGGGCGGCGATACCCAGCAGCCAGAGGGTTGTGCCGTCAACCGCCACGTCGGGCTTGATCAACCTGATCACTACCAGTCCCAGGCACAGGAAAACGAAAAACCACCTGCGCCAGGTTCCGCCCGCCGGGCTGGGCGCGGGATGCTCGTTATCGGGTTTCTGCTGGGGAGCTAGCATAGACACGTCTTATTTCTCTCCTTTTATTAGCTCATTAGAATGCCCAGAACCGCTCAAGCAGGCGCGTGATCGCCCACACCACTATCGGGAGAAGTATAGCGGTACTGACGCCACGTAGCGTTTCGGGCTGCCAGGGCCAGGTCGATACCTTGTCCAGTATCCCTTGCTCCTTTTGCAGGGCATCTATCGTCTCGTTGACGTTATCCATCCCGGCGAAATCCCCGGCCTCGCGGCGCCGGTGTACCTCGGCGATGGTGGCTTTGAGGTGTTGGGAGGTCTCATCTTTGGCCCTCGCTTTCTCCTCACGGAGGAGCCTGTGCGCACCCATCAGGGGCAAGACGAAGCCGAGCAGTACAAAGACAGTAAAGACCGCAGGCTCCAGGAGAGTCGGAGCCGACAGCTCGCTACCACTCCCAAGCGATACTGTAATGTACACCCAGGCATACGTTATGATACCAAAGCCTATGGCAGTGCCGGCGGTGAGCCTGGATAGGGCGTACATGGGCCGGAGGTTGAAAAGGTCCACGCGCGCATAATCGGCGTATATGCGGCTCACCATGCGCAGTTGGCGCACGCTGTGATAGATGATCGCGGCAGCGCCCGCGTAACCGAGCGCCAGGAATAAGAGGTCAAACGGCGTTGCCAACGGTGATGATAGCACTTTGAATTTCTCTATCTCTTGTGGGGTCATATACAGAAAACCGCTAAAGCCGTACAGGCCGCCGATTCCAGCGGCAATGGCCGTGGGCCACACAGGCAAGGTGGTGAAACGATAGCGGAGAAGACGATATTCTTTATCATCGACCTACATCGTGGCTCGGAAAGCATCGAGGGCAGCCTGGGCCACGTTGTCGAGGTGGTGCAACAAAGCGATGGCGTATACGGGCGTCAAGGCGGAGAGTACGTGGAACGGGCTGAACGTACCCGCCGCGTATGTGCCGTCGGCCCACTTGACCCCTGAGTAGATAAGCGTGAGCGCAATGGACAGACCGAGATAGAAGAGCCAGGATGGGAAAGGAAGACCGCGCACCCAATCGGTGATGCGATCCACGAAGCTGGGCGCATAGGGTCTAGCGCTACCCGCTTCTGCGTGTGCCGTTACGGCTGAAATGGCGACCTTGCTCATATATGCTCCCGTGTAGAATAGAGTTGTTTCAGAAGACCCAGAACCGTTCGAGCAGACGCGTGATCGCCCACACCGCTATTGGCAGCAGGATGGCAGTGCCGACGCCGCGTAGCGTTTCGGGCTGCCAGGGCCAGGTAGATATCTTCTCTAGCACCGACTGCTCTTTCATCAGACCATCCAGCGCTTCGTTGATTCCTGCCATCTCGCCGAAGTCGCCGGCTTCCCGGCGGCGGTGCAATTCGGCGACGGTGGCCTTGAACTGCTGTTGTGCCTCGGTCCTGGCTTTAGCCTTGGCCTCACGCAGCAGTCTACGCGCACCCAAAAGAGGCCACATGAAGATGGTAACG
>JBAURA010000442.1:0-2573 GCA_049580985.1 Chloroflexia bacterium | reverse complement strand
CGATTCGCCAGTACATACACCAGCAGCCGCCGACAGCCCCTTGCTCTCCGAACAAGTCTTCGAGTGCGGGCTACAGATCGGGTGTGAGCGGGTGCACAGTCAGTTCCATGCTACCTTCCATACTGCCTTTGAGAAAACTGAAGTTGCCTTTATCGCCGCCCAACAATTGCATCTACCACGATTTGTTATACTGCGATTTAGCACGATAATAAAGAAAAATCGCCAGTATACAAAGAGTTGTGTGAGAGAGGCTTCTGTATGAAAAAAGTGCAAAGCGCATGGAAGGTGGACCAAATAACCTTTGTCATTCTGAGCGAAGCGAAGAATCTGCTGCTTCAGGCAGGATCTTTGGGGAACAGATTCTTCGCTTCGCTCAGTATGACAACCTCGTAGTTGGTTCGCGCAGATAAGCCTTCGTGCTAGTCCTGCACTTTTTTCATACATAAGCCGTGTGAGAGGCTCAAATGACCCCCGAACAACCCCAACAAACCTCCCAACCAATTGCCATAGTCACAGGCGCAAGCCGCCGTAGAGGCATCGGGGCCGCACTCTGCCTTGCCCTTGCCGCAATGGGCTGCGATATCTTCTTCACCCATTGGGTCCCCTACGACCAAACCATGGAATGGGGTGCCGAGGAAGATGGCCCCGACTACTTACAAAGCCAGGTGCGCGCCCTCGGTGTGCGCTGCGAGCATATGATGGCCGACCTCGCCCAGCCCGACGTGCCTCAACACATCTTACAGGCCGTTGAACAGCGCCTGGGCCACGCCTCCATCCTCGTCAACAACGCCACTCATGACCCCATAGAAGCCCCGTTCGATCAACTCGACGCCCCAACCCTGGACGCCTACTACGCCGTCAATATCCGAGGCGCCATCCTCCTCACCGTCGAGTTTGCGCGGCGCTTCGCCCAGGGGTCCCATGGCCGCATTATCAACCTCACCTCTGGCCAGGGGCGCGGTCCCATGCCGGGCAAGCTCGCATACGTTACCACCAAGGGCGCTATCGAAGCTTTCACCGTCACCCTGGCTGCCGAAGTCGCTCCCCTCGGTATCACCGTCAATGCGGTAGATCCCGGCCCCACCGATACCGGCTGGATAACGGGCGACATCAAGGAATACCTCCTGTCGCGCGCTCCAATGGGCCGGATCGGGCAGCCGGAAGATGCGGCTCGGCTAATTGCTTTCCTGGCCAGCCCCAACGCCGCGTGGATCACCGGGCAGATCATCCGCTCGGCGGGCGGCTTCTGATACATATCCCCAAACCCTACCCCCACGAGGAGATATTTACCGTGTCCATTGAAGAGAACAAAGAACTGGTCAGACGCTGGGTACATGCCTGGAACACCGACACCAACTTCGACGTTGTAGAGGACATCTTCGCCCAGGACTGGATAGACAGGAACCCCATTCCAGGCGGCCCGCAAGGCATGGAAGGCGCGAAGTACTTCGTCACCGCCTTCCGCAGGTCCTTCTCCGACATCCACCTCGACATTGACCTCCTTCTGAGCGAAGGCGATCACGTCATGTTCCGCTGGATTGCCGGCGCCGTGCACACCGGCCCCTTCCTGGGCATCGACCCTACCGGCAAGCACGTAACATTCAGCGGCATCACCGTCCACCGCGTAGCCAACAACAGGTTCGCCGAGAGCACCGCCGAAATCGACTTCCTCGGCCTTATCGAGCAACTAAAAGCGCCTACTCCAACCGCGGACACCAACCCCACCCAACCCGCCACATAGCCGGTCACACCGTCACAAGCGTCGGATGAACATACCAGCCTCAATCGAATATATCCTGCTCGGCGCCGCCCTGCTACTCCTGGTGAGCATAGTCTCCAGCAAGATTTCCATCAAGCTCGGCATCCCCGCCCTGCTCCTTTTCGTGGCTATCGGCATGCTCGCCGGTTCGGAGGGGCCTGGCGGCCTCTATTTTGACGACGCGTGGCTGGCGCAGTTCCTGGGCATAATTGCCCTCGTTTTCATACTTTTCGCGGGCGGCCTGGACACCCACTGGTCAGGTGTCCGGCCCGTACTCGGTAAAGGGCTGGCCCTTGCCACCATAGGCGTGCTGATAAGCGGCGTCCTTGTCGCCTTGTTCGCTACTATAGTGTTGGATTTCACCCTCCTTGAAGGCTTGTTGCTCGGCGTGATCGTATCCTCTACCGATGCTGCTGCTGTTTTCGCAGTCTTGAGAGCCAAGGGCCTCCGATTGAAGAGTGGATTGGATCCACTTATCGAGCTGGAATCGGGCACTAACGATCCTATGGCCGTGTTCCTGACCGTCAGCCTGACCGAGCTACTTATCCACTCGGACCAACTCGGTTCAAGGGCGAGCGTTATATCTAATGGCACCGATGATATACTTGCTGATCTACTCTCGTTAGGCTCCTCTTTGATCGGTCTGGTCCCCGAGTTCGTAATTGAAATGGCGGTTGGCAGCCTCCTGGGCTACCTCTTTGGACAAGCGATGGTGCTTCTTGTCAATCGCATCAGGCTCGACTACGAAGGCCTGTATCCCGTGCTCACAATGACCCTCATGCTGCTCGCGTATGCAGTCACTGCCGCCCTGCAT
>JBAURA010000441.1:0-1921 GCA_049580985.1 Chloroflexia bacterium | reverse complement strand
CCCCCAGGTCCCACGCCTGCTTCCTCAGGTCGTTGGCGTACCCTCCGCCCCCCGCCAGCACGAACTTCACGCCGGGCCAATCCTTCAGCACGTGCGGCACCGAATCGATGATCACCGACAGCCCCTTCTCGGGGACCATGCGCCCCACGTAGTACACTATTGGCTGGTCGGGCCGCGCCCACGCCAGCCTGAACGCCGACAGGTCCATTCCCTGCAATGCGTCGAACCTGCGTGTGTCTACTCCATTCGGGATCACATCGACCTTCGCGGCGGGCGCGCCGAAATAGTTCATCACCTCCCAGGCCATGTACTGGCTGCAAGTGATGATGCCCCACGCCTCGTAGGTGAGCCACCACTCGGCCTGGTGGATCGACCTCTGCATCTCGCCGTACAGGTTGCCCCGGTTCCGCCCCATCTCGGTGGCGTGTATCGTCGCTACCAGCGGTATGTGGTGCTCGCGCTTGAGGGCGATCCCCGCGAACCCGCTCAACCAGTCGTGGTCGTGTATCAAATCGAATCCGCCCTCATGGCGGATCAAGTGGTTCCCGAACTCGGTAACAAGGATGTTGTCATGCCAGGTATTGCTGAAGAAATCGCCCTGCATCCCCGAGGCATTGACGCGGTACACCTGGCTCCCGTTGGTAGCCGGCGACCCATCCGGCAGGAGGAGCGGCTCGTTGAACGTCCCATTACTCAGGTTCGGCACAACCAAATGCACCTCTACCCCAGCCGCCACCAACTCCGGCACAATCTCCACCACGTGCTTCCCCAGCCCGCCCACGATATGCGGCGTATACTCCCACGACAGCATCAGTACCTTCATGCTTTAGCCCTCCTGAACTGAACAAATTGACGGTGGACGGTAGACGGTAGACCGTGAAGATATAACCGCCTACCGTCCACCGTCCACCGTCCACCGTCCGTAGATCCCCATCGCCTCCCGGCCCAACCTGAAATCGAAGCGCCTGTACAGGCGGTGCGACTGCACGTTCTGCTCCTGCGTAGATAGGCCGACGGTGCGCGCGCCCCCGGCCTGCATAGCCCGTAATACGTGTGCCAGTTGGGCCGCGCCATAGCCCTTACCCTGGTGCGTCTCAGCGACCGCCAGCCGGTCCAGGTGCGCCCAGCCATTATACATCGTGAAGGAAGCGTACCCTACCGGCTCGCCGCCCGCGCGCGCCACGAAGACCCATACATCCTCCATCAGCAAATACATACCCATCTCGTCACGGCTGTTCCACCACAACCAGGGAAACGAAACGTGGTCCAGCCCAAGCAGCAATTCCAGGTCGGCAACCGACGCCCGCGTAATGTCGAGCGCGGGCAATCCTTCCTCCCAATCGCGGTCGCCACGGGCGTGCCGCGCCGGAATATCACGCTCGAAGAAGACGATGCGCTCGAGCATCGAGAACCCCAGGCCGGAGTACAACGCAGGCTCGTCACGCCACACGTCCTCGGCCACCAGCACGAGCCTGGCCCCACCCGCCTCCAACCGCTCCACCAACCCGTCCACCAGCGCACGCTTGCTCCGGCGCCCCGCCACCTCCACGATGTTCGCAATATCCTCGCGCCTGCGCCACCGCTCGCCCACGATATACTCGTCGGTGCCCACTGCCCGCAACGACAGGCCAGGATTCTCCCGCAGGTGCGCCGTCAGGTTCTCACGATTGAACCTGCTTAGCCACGGCAGCCTCAAGCCGCGCACAGATTCCGGCCTCAATACCTCAAGCCCAATTGCGGATTTTAGATTGCGGATTGCGGATTGTTGGTCCGCAGCTTCGTCAATTCCCATTTTGAAAGCCTACGCCCTGCGATACATCCCCTAATCCCCCAACAAATCCGCAATCCGCAATCTAAAATCCGCAATCGCCTCACCGGCCTTCAATATACACATCCTTCAGGCTGAGGATGCCCATGGGCG
>JBAURA010000440.1:0-1995 GCA_049580985.1 Chloroflexia bacterium | reverse complement strand
GGCACTCGGCACACCACCCGGCGTAACAGGCGCATCCCCATCGCAAGCCGCCAGGGCCAGCAAGCACGCAAATATAAGGACAATCGTTGCGACAGAATATCTCAACATAGCTATATCGATACTGCCTGCGATGCTGCCCACCCAGAACAACCCCGCAACCAGGCATGCAACAGGCACAGGTCAATTTGTGTCCGTTCATTATAAACATAAACCTTTGTGATCTCTTCGTGTCCTCTGTGTCTTTGTGGTTCAAACCCCGCCCTCGTCACTCGTCACGTATCACTCGTCCCCAAATGTTATAATTCCACATATGGAGCAAGCACAAACCGAGCTAACGCCCCTTGAGCTACTGCTAAAGGGCGCGCTGGACTCGGCCACCATCCCCCTCGGCACCCCACCCACCGCCCACCCGCGCTGGGAAGGCCAGGAAGACTCCCCCGACTACGACAACCTGCTGGCCTGCATCAGGTGTGGGGCCTGCCTGCCCGTCTGCCCCACCTACAACACCGACCTCCTGGAAGTGCAGTCCCCCCGTGGCCGCGTGCAGCTAATGCGACAGGTCGAAGAAGGCCTCCTCGCCCCCTCCGACAACTTCCTCGACCACATGTACCACTGCCTCGACTGCCGCGCCTGCCAGACCGCCTGCCCCACCGGCGTCCGCATAGGCGAACAGGTCCTTCGGGCGCGGGTCCAGGTCGAGCGCACCAAAAAGCAGCACTGGATCAAAAAGCTCGGCCTAGATTTCGCCCTCGGCGACCAGCGCCGCCTCGAATGGCTCATGCTCCCCGTCGCCATCTACCAACGCATCGGCCTCCAGGCCCTCATTCGCCGCACCCGCCTCCTCCACCGTCTCCCCAAACGCCTGAAGCTCCTCGCCTTCATGGAAGAGCTTCTCCCGGAGCGTATCCCTCTCCGTTCCCTGCGTCAGCGCATCGCCACCGTCGTCCCCGCCCAGGGCGAGCGCCGTTACCGCGTGGGCTTCTTCCTCGGCTGCGTCATGAGCACCGTCTTCGCCGAGACCTCCCAGGCCACCGTGCGCGTCCTCTCAGAAAACGGCTGCGAAGTAGTCACCCCCAAGACCCAGCAGTGCTGCGGCGCGCCCCACGCCGAAGAAGGCGATTTCGAGTCGGTCAAGCGCTTCGCCCGCCACAACATCGCCCTCTTCGAGCGCTACCACGTCGACTACATCATCTGCGACTGCGCCGCCTGTGGCGCGCAAACCAAGGAGTACGCCGAGCTTCTCCACGACGACCCCCAATGGGGCATACGCGCTCGTGCCTTCAGCGCCAAAGTACGCGACATCATGGAGTTCCTCGGCGAAATCCCCCTCAACGCCCCACGCGCCACCCTCGAACAGCGCGTGTCATACCACGAAGCTTGCCACCTCTGCCACGTCCAGAAGGTGCGCGAGCAGCCCAGGCGCGTCCTCGAATCGATCCCAGGCGTCGAATTGCAACCCCTACAGGAGAGCGATATGTGTTGCGGCAGCGCGGGCGTCTACAATATCACCCATAACGACCGCTCCATGCTAATCCTCGACCGCAAGATGGCGAACATCGAAACCACCGAGGCCGACGTTGTCCTGACAGGCAACCCCGGCTGCATGCTCCAGCTTGACTACGGACGCCGCGCCTCCCGCTCTCGCAAGCCCGTCCTCCACCCCGTACAACTGCTCGACGCCGCCTACCGCTCCGCCCGCCTCCAATCCAACACCCCCGCCCGCTTCCAGGGAGTAGACCCCGGCCACAACCTCCGCACCCGTACAGGCCGCGTCACAGCCATAGCCGCCGATGGCCGCACCCACGTCGTACTTACGCGACGGAAGCCGACGGTAGACGGTAGACGGTAGACGATGTGAACGTAAACCGTCCACCGTCTACCGTCCACCGTCCCGCAGAAAGGACCCACCTTGCTAAAACGCTTCTTCGGCAGCCGCGCCCAGGCCGTTGACCCCCAACCCGTCATCCCCGCCGGCAAAGATGGCGGCCACGGCGA
>JBAURA010000439.1:0-18311 GCA_049580985.1 Chloroflexia bacterium | reverse complement strand
AGCACTTCCTGCTCCCAGCTACCTTTGACGGCGGAGAGGAGGTCGCCCTTGTTCTTGAAGTAGAGATAGACCGTGCCGACGGCCACGCCTGCGCGCCTGGCTACATGGGCAATGGTAGTGTTCTCGTAGCCCTCGGTAGTGAAGAGATCGCAAGCAGCCTCGATGATGGCGGTGCGCTTATCAAGGTCACTGCCGCGGACCGATTCTTCACTATTGCGCCTGGTTTGTTGGACAACCACTACTACCTCACAATTAATGGGTGAATGAACTTCATTCATTATGATAGCACAGGTTGCATGACCTGTCAAGAGGTTTCTTGGCGATTAGCATCTAAATAGCACTACAAAAGTGTTCCGCGTATCCGCGTAGGGGCAAGATGCATCTTGCCCCCAACTACTGTTCTCACTCCCACCCCAATCAACGCAACTAGACCCGACTAAGAGGAACGCCCTTCCTGCCGGGTCTAGCTCTACCTGTTACAACCGCTACCGCCGCGCGGTAAATGTCTACCGCTTACCACCGTCCGGAAGCGCACACGGGTCGCTATAATGCAGGAAGAAAACGCCGTCGGTATAGTTGTATCCGGACGCCCACACATCGGTCGCCGATACGGCCGCCACCGTAGTCAAGAAGTCCGGTGCAATCCCCCAGTCGCGCTCATCCATGTTCCACTGCGTGCCGTCCCAGTGCAGTATCAGCGGCACAGTGCCGCCTGTATCGAGAGATTCGAAATAACCCACCGCCCACCCGTCGTTGGACGATATCGCGTCCAGGTCGCTCAGGTAGATTGAGTTATTGGCCGGCTCTGGGTTTGGCACCACGCTCCAGTTGCTCCCGTTCCAGTGCATCGTAATGATGTAGAGCCCGGCGCGATGGTTCCCCACGGCCCAAACGTCGTTGCTCGACACCGCCGAAACCGAGCTGAGGGTCTGCTGTAAGATACCAGTAGGTACCACGCTCCAGTTGCTCCCATTCCAATGCATCGCCAGCGTCTGTGCGTGGCCGAACTGCGTAGCGGTCGTGGAGCCCACCGCCCAGACGTCGTTGGTCGAGATCGCATCTACCGAGCTGAATGCGGTGGAGAAGAAGCCGGGGTTCGGGCTGGGTATCTGGCTCCACGAGGTGCCGTCCCAGTGTATAGCCAACGGCACGGAAGCGTAAGTCGGCGCGCTCCGGTGATATCCCACAGCCCATGCATCCTTGGCCGAAATTGCTACCACGTCCACGATATAGTTCTCGTGGCCCCCCGGGTTGGGGGTGGCAACGATGCTCCACTGCACACCGTCCCAATGGATCGCCAGGGTGCGAGAGTTACGGGTACCGATAGCCCAGATATCACTGGCGGAGACGGCTGATACCTCGAACAGGTAGGCAACGTCCGTACCGACATTGGGGCTGGGCACGATACTCCACTGCGTGCCGTCCCAGTGCTCGATCAGCATCCGAGCTGGGTTAGACGAATATTCAATTCCAACGGCCCAGATGTCGTTGGCCGATACTACGTCTATCCCGTAAATCGCAGTGGCTGGACGGGCGGCGGGAACTTCGCGCCACGCCAGCCCACAGCTGGGAATGGGTGTGCTGGTGGGTGTGCTCGTCGGCGTATTCGTACGCGTAGGGGTGCGGGTAGGAGTCCTCGTGGGCGTGCGCGTGGGTGTATTTGTGCGTGGGCGTGGGGCCAACTGGCTATCACCGCCACCTGTGGCCGCTAACGCTTGCGAACCTTCCGATCCAACCGTTCCGCTACCTGCCAGGGTGGGTGATGCAATATAAACCAGGCTTGCTATCAATAGAAGCAAACCCGCCAACGCGACGCCAACCCGAACTATGCCCTTTCTCACGGCGAACCTCCTTTAAGATAATGGGAGGACAGACTATTCAGTTCCAGGCATGTTGCGACGTCCCATTCGGTAAGATGTGGCCTAGTACGAAACAATACGCAGGGGGTTACACTTCCACTAACCCCTCTCTACCACCGCGATCCTCCATTCCCAACCCGATCAGCACGCCCACTGTTACCCACCTCTGCTCCCTCAATAACCCCGGACGCTCCCTCAGCCAGGTCCCCGCCGACCCAGCAACCGGCGCCCAGATCCGCATCATTGGGTCTAACGGTAGCATAGGCACAAGGCGTCCAGTCCTTTGTCCTTCCGGCTCTAAAGGGGGGACGGTTTGAGCGGCTGGCATATGGCAAGGCTACTCCTTTGCAGTGCAACTCTGTACCCATGCAGTATGCCGTACGCTCCTCAATTTCGGAACATATTCGTGGTTTCATTTAGAGTGTCTTTTCCCTGTAGTAGTACGAATATAGGACGGTAAAGCCAAGTTGGGTGTAGAGATTGACCGCTGGGGTGTTGCCTGCCACCACTTGCAGGTAGATGCGGTGGGCATCGATGTCGCGGGACCATGACGCCAGAGAGCGAACTATCTCCCTCCCGATGCCGCGCCTGCGGAAAGGCATGCACGTGGCGACGCTGAACAGCCCCGACCAACCGCGCTCGGCGACCGCTATGCCTACACCGGTGGGTTGCTCCCCTTCTGTGCTCAATGCGAAAGTGGCGCGCGGACCTATCGAGGAGAAGGCCTGTTTATAGGGTGGCCGATGCGTGGCGGGGAAGCCTTCGGCGGTAAGAAAGGCGTCGAGCCAATCGTCTGTGACCTGCTCCTCCACGTTTACCACAATATTCGGGGAGGGAGCCGCGAGCGCCAGGACCGATTGCACCGTGCCTATCATTACGGCGGTCTGTCTGCTGAGGCTGTACCCTCTAGCCTCCAGTATGCCGTCGAGTTCGGGGGGAGACGCGGGGCTGAGCTGGTAGCGAGCAGGCAATCCCTGCCTGCGATAGAAGTCCTCCACTGCCTCCAGCCAGGCCGGGTAAGCGGGGATGGGCGCGTTGGTGAGGACGCTGTTGGCTCGCCGGGTAATGCCGTCGGCGGCGCGAAGCCGCCAGCCCTCCAAGGCCTGTTGTACGCGAGCGGGGCGGGCGTTGGCCGCTAGCTCGTCCAGGAAGCTGATCTCGTTCACTGGCTCCTCTAACGCGCCTCAGCCTGCGCGAGCGGTGGCATCTTTGAGAGCGCGAATATAGTCCGACACTTCCAACATGATTTCGTCCTGGGGGTGAGCGGTCAAGTGCTTTGCCAGGCCACTCCCTGCCAGGATGCCGTCGGCGGCATTTAGCGTGGCGGGAAGCATACCAGGATCGTCCACAGCCACGCCGATGACGATTGGCAATGGGATAGTAGGCTGGATATGGGTTCGGACCTGGTCTACGTCCACAGCAGATAAGGAGCCGGGAACGCAATAGACAAAGCCGCCAGCCAACGCCAGGGGTGCGGGGTCTTGAATAGAGACGGAGAGCGCGGGGATAGGGTCTATGCCCGCACCGGCACATATCGCGGCGAAAGGATCGAAGTCTTCGAGCGGCAGGTCGGGGATGAGGATACCATCGATGCCGGAGCGGGCGCAGGCATGAGCCAAAAGGTCAAGACCAAAGGCAAGCACAGCGGCCAGATCGGATACCAGGATGAGGGGGACTTCGTTGGTGCGCCTGGCCTCGGCGGCGATGCTGAGGCAGTCATGGAGGCTCGCGCCCGTCCGTTGCACGTCACCGTTATCGTCGAGACCTGGGAGGGTCAGGAGCGGGCCAAAGACGATCAGGTCCGCACCCTGTCTACCTATCACCGGCAGCAACGAGCGACTTGTCCGCACATCTGGGGAGCCTATAGGGAGGTAGGGAATCGCGGCTACCTCGCTGGCCTTGCCCAGGCGAAGGAAGGTGGAGGAGATGCGGGTCATGGGGTAATTGTAAAACGTAAGTCGTAAAACGTAAATGACAAGTGACGAGTGACGAGTGACGAGTGACGAGTGACGAGTGACCAGGTGTTATGGCGAATCTGTTCTGCTCACTTAACGTATTTCCATGTGCAGCACGGATTCTCACGGTGTGAACCTAACCTCACACTTAAGGAAATTCCATGTGAGGTTAGGTTTCCAGTCTCTAGTCCCTTGATTCCTGGTTCCTGGTCACTCGTCACTCGTTACTCGTCACTCGTCAGCAACCTTGCTATTTGCTGTTCAATACTGCCGAGGTCGGGGCGGCTTTCTTCTACCAGGCGGGCGGCAAGCCATGTATGGAGCGCGGGGTTGCCGGGGCGCATGAACTTCGAGATCAAGGCTTCGCGCCAGGCACGCGCGCGGTCGCCGCGTTGGAGGTAGCCTTCGGCGGTCCGCAGGTACTCTTCTCCCGTGCCGAAGTACTCGCCCGCCAAGGCGTACGTGGTGGCCGCCGTCGCCATAGAGCCTCGGAGTTGGGATAGGGAGGCGCGCATGTTCAGCACGGGCTGGAATTGAGGGTTTTCCACTTCCAGCATGCTGACAAGGCGATCCAAGCTTGAGGCGACGTCGCCGGAGGGCGCGCGCAGGACGGCTACACGCTCGAAGTGGCGAGCATCCAGCCAGTCGTTGCCAGGTGCTGATAGCCTCTGTAGAAATGATGGGTCGTTTTGGAAGAAGCTGACCACCAGGTAAATAGAACCTTTGGAAGTAGCGGGAAGCCTGGGGTCGCGGGCGTCGTAGAATGGGGCGGGCCAACCGGCATACCAGTAGTAACCCAGCACCGTCGAGGCCAGGGCAGGTTCGTCCGCCAGGACGATCAGATCGTCGGGCCGTGCGACGGAGCGCAGGTATTGTGCGACTCCGCGGTAGTCGGGCTGGGTATTGAAGACGCGGTATTGAGCGGGATCAAAATAGGCCCAGGCGCTGTAGGCGAAGGGTACGAGCAGTAACCCGGCAAGGGCCACCCTGGCGACTCGCCCCACGGCGCTGTTGTCCTGGCGACGGACGAGTATATGCCATATAGACACCAGCCCGTTCGCCACCAGGAGCAAATAGAATGGCAGAGTAAAGAGTATGTAGCGTTGGAAGACGGTATTGTTGGTGCGGAAAAGCGCCATAAGTAACGAGGGTACGATAAGGAAAGCCGCGCAGAGGATCACGCCGGACCAACGCCTTTCACGAACGCCGAAGGCCATCCCCGCCAGGGCCAGGAGGAAAAAGAGCCATTGGAGGGCAAGCTCTATAGGGCCACCGATACCTATCTTAGTAAGTTGCGTGAGCGCGAGGTTGAACTGGGTTGCTACCAATGAAGGGGTCAGCAAGCCCCAGTCTGGTGCGTTGCGGGGCACGGCGGCGAGGTCGAGCAGCAGCGGGATGCTGCCGAGGGCCACCACCAGGAATGAAGGCAATACATAGCTCCCCATCTTCCCGGCTCGCGTCAGGTAGATAAGCCATAAGAGGTAGGGCACAAGCGCGGGTAGGACGAGAGTGAGCGCAAAGTAGGATAGGTAGAGATTGACAAGAGAGGCGAAGATAAAGGCCAGCCACCAGCGGCGCTCTCTCGTGCGCTCGGCTACGACAAGGCAGTAGACGGAAAGTACGGTGAACAGAACGAGGAGGGAATACGGACGCAAATCCTGGGAGTAGGCGATGTGGACGGCGCTCAAGGCCATGCCCATGCCGGCCAACAGCCCCTGATGCCGGCCAAAAAGCTCGCGCCCCAGGCCGTAGACGACCAGGGTAGTGAGAGCGCCTGCCAGTGCCGACGGGAGGCGCACGAGTACTGCTGATTGGGCGGGATCGAGCGGCCAGGAAGTTAGCCACACCAAGAGGTAGTGGAGGGGCGTCTGCACGGACATCCAGCCGAAGCGGTCGGTCAGGAAAGCGGTCAGCCCGCGCCCCGCTACCTCCAGCGAAGCCACCTCGTCGTACCATAGCCCCTTGCAGTCCAGGCAATAAAGGCGCAAGGCCAAAGCCAGGAAGAAGAGGATTGAGATTGCGGATTTAGGATTGCGGATTGCGGATTGAAGGTCGCGCATCCGCGCGCTGAGTCCAGTCACGCTGCTATTGTAATGCCAAGCTGCATTCCACCCGGTTCAATCCCCAATCCCTTAACCCCTTAATCCCTAATCCCCAACCCTACCGTGGCTCTATCTCGCTGAAGTAATCGCGGACGAGGTCTTTGTAGCCCTGGGGGATATAGTCGCTGTCGAGGGCGGTGCCTGCCTGCTCTCTGTACTCGCCGTAGACCTGCTCGTAGGGGATTACGGAAGGGCCTGTGGAATTGGCATCGGTGTTAGTGGGGGCGGTGCTTTGCTCGCCGCCGGGATTCTCCTGGCCCTGTACGCTCAGGGGAGTGAGGGTGGCTTGCACGCTGCTGGGAGGCACGTACACAGGCTCTTCGTGGCCTTTGCCCCATCCTCCTGAGGGTGGACCGGCGTTGCTACCTTGCCCCTGTCCCTGACCCTGCTGTCCTTGCTGGCCCTGACCTTGACCCTGCCCCTGCCCCTGTCCTTGTCCTTGTCCTTGTCCCTGTCCTTGTCCTTGTCCCTGTCCGGGTACGACCACCGGCGTGCCTGCGGTGGCGGCCCTGCCCGGTTGAGCGGTACCCGCTATTGTTACAGGCGTGCGGGTGCCGCTTGCGAGGGCCATTGGTGTGCCTGTGATTGGAGTGCCCGCCGCTACGACTGTGCCGGGGGTACCGCCGGTACCAGGGGTGCCATTGATGCCGGGGGTGCCTGCTACCGCAGTGCCGTTGTTGGCGGGGGTAGTCTGATTGTTGCCGGCGATGTTCTCTTTGCTGGCCTGGATCTGCGCCAGTGACTGCTCGATCTGCTTTTGGGTGGCGAGTTGCCTGCCTGTCTGCTCGACCTTGTCGGAGAGGTTATTGAGGGCTTCGCGGGCGGCATCGGGGTCGCCGCTCTCAAGGGCGGAGGCGGCCTCTTCCAATCGGCTGGCAAGCTCCGGGTCGAGACTGGCGACGCGGTCCCGCGCCTCACGCAACGCCTCGGCAAGGGCCTGGCGCTCCTCCGGGGTCATGCCGTCCACGTCCTTGGCGAGCTCTTCCAGTTCCTGCGCGGCCTTCTGGGGATCGTTGTTCTTGAGGGCTTCGCCCGCGCGGCGGAGGTTGGGGTCCTGGGAGCCGGACAACTGCTCGGCCAACCCCTGCATGGCCTCGCGCTGAGCTGGGGCCTGGGGGTCTAGCGCCTGCTGCAGCTCGGCCTCGGTCTCCGACAGGCGGGCCAATGCCTCCTCGCGGCTGAGGTCGCCTTCTCGCAGGTCGTGGGAGAGGGCTTCCAATTCCTCTAGCAGTTTCTGTAGGGCGGGGTCCTGGGCGTTGGGCGAGCGCTCGATGACTTCCTTGAGGATCTCGATGTTGCGCTGTTCGGCGGCTACCTGCTCGCCTGCGCTGTCCTGGTCTAGGGTAGATGGGAAGCCGGGGAAGAAGACGACCGCGAGGAGCACGATTGCCAGCAAGGCAGACGGCAAGAAACGCTGCCTGTGAAGGGGGATAGGCAGGTCGCGCGTGGGGTTTACCGCCTCTATCGAGCGAAGCGCATCGTCCAGTTGGGCATCACGCAGCGCCATGAGCGAGGGTGTTGGGCGGGCGGGCGGCGTGGTAGCGTCTTCGAGGGCGGTGGACAGCCGCTCATCCAGGCCCAGGCTGAGGTCGGCGTGGAGGGCCGTGGCGAGAGGGTCACGGGGCCGCAAGAGGGCATAGGCGAAAACGGAGAAGAGCGCCACCGCGATGAGTGCGCCGCCGGTAATGAGCAGATCAATCCACGAGACACCCCCGGTGAGACGCTCGTAGAGGGCGAACAGGGCGGTGATGCCAATGGCGGCAGCGAGCGCCCAGGGCACGAGGGCCGCAACCTCTTGGAGGCGGAAGCGGCGCTCGAAACGCTTGAGAGAGGTGCCGAGAGCGCCCAGGCGCGGGTCGGCATCCGGTAGCGGTAGCTTGATTGCGGTACGTGGAGCGGTCATCCCAGTGTAGATACGTTTTCGGGAGGCGGAATGTTCCGGTCGGGAGGCACGAAGTCCATGGCGCGGCGATGATAGCGGATCGGTTTCACGTTGCGGATACTCAAGACGATGAGGATCGCGCTCAACCAGAGGGCTTCTATGCAGAAGAGGAGCCAGGGGGAGACCACCAAAAGGGTATGGCCCCGCAGGATCTCGTCGTTCGTGTAGATGAAGAGGGGGTGCCCCATAAGATAGAACGTCTCGCTGATGACCAGGGCGATGATCGGGTGGAAGGAGAGCACCACGCCACTGGTGTACCAGAAGCCGGGCTGATCGCTGAGGCGGTTACCGCCATAGGGGCTGTAGTCGTTGATGCCCAGGATCGTGACTATGAGGAAGTACAGGAAAGGGAGGAGGACCATCTGGAAGAGGATCGTGCCGTAGGTGAGGACGTTGCTGGCGACGCTGCTGCGCACCAGGCTGGACCAGAAGATGCCTATCGAGGCGAAAAGGAGAGCGGCGGCCAGCATGACGACCTGCGAGAGGACCACTTCTTCGGGCGACACGCCGCCGAACAGGAAGGCCAGGCTCTCCAAGGGGGCGACGGCCAGGATGAGGAGGGCTACCCAGGCGAGGGCCGAGCCTAGCTTGCCGAAGACGACGGAGCGCGCCGGCAGGAGGGTAGTCATGAGCAGATCGTAGGTCTTCTGCTCGCGCTCGGAGGTGATAGCTCCCGCTGTGAAGGCCGGCGTGAGGAGGGCCACCATGACCATCTGGAAGATGACGAGCACGCTGAAGATGATCTTGCCTATCTGCGAAGCCTGCGGCCCCCCGAAGCCGCTGGAGGCCCCACCCACTGCCAGGAAGGTGAGCCAGGTGACGAAGCCAAGCACCAACAGATAGCTGACCAGGATGACGACCGCCCGCCACCCGCGCATGCGGCCTCGCAACTCTTTCATTATGACGGGGTTGGCATGCATACTATTGAACCAGTCCTCTCGTGGTCCTCAGGAAGATCTCCTCCAGATCGCTAACGGCTTCTTCGTAGGCAAAGACGGGGATGCCCTCCGCTACCAGGCGGGCAAGGATCGCGCCCAGGAGGGAGTTGTCGCCGCTCACACGCATATAGATGGTGGCCGGGTCGTTATCGCCGGTGGAGGCGGCAGTTCCCATGGCGGGCGGCGGGGGGATATACGGCCCGTCGCCGCCGAGCATCGGCTGTGGAGGGATATGGGGCGGCTGGGGTATGGGCATGGTAGGCGCGGGGGAGCCGGCCCTGGCCGGCGACTGGCCGTGCTTGTACCCGGCGGGCATTGGTTGGGCTGTGATGACGGCGGGGAAGGCACGCACGATGTTCAAGGTATCGTTCGCGCGGGCCTGCACGCGAATATAGACCTCGCGCGCGGGCTGCATGGCATGGAGGATGTCGGCCACGCTGCCGCTTACAAGCAGCTTGCCGCGCTCGATGATGGCGACGTGGGTGCACATTTCGGCCAGCTCGGTGAGGATGTGGGACGAGACAAGGATCGTCTTGCCCAGCGAGCGCAGCTCCTTGAGCAGCTCGCGCAGCTCGATGCGGGCGTGGGGGTCCAGGCCGGAGGCAGGCTCATCCAGGATGAGGAGGTCGGGGTTGTGGACGAGAGTGCGCGCCAGGCAGAGGCGCTGCTTCATCCCCCGCGAAAGCTCTTCCACGAAGTTGTCGTGCTTGGCCGAGAGGTCAACAAGGGCCAGGAGGTCGCCGATCATCCCCTTGCGCTTGTCGGAGGGCACGTTGTAAGCAGCCCCGAAGAAATCGAGGTATTCCCACACCTTCATGTTGTCGTATACGCCGAAGAAGTCGGGCATGTAGCCGATCCGCTTGCGCACTTCCTCTGGGGCTTCGGTCACAGGATAGTCCGAGACCCACGCCTCGCCCTCCGTCGGCTCCAGGAGGGTCGCCAGGATACGCATGGTGGTGGTCTTGCCCGCGCCATTGGGGCCGATGAAGCCGTGGATCGACCCGCGCTCGATGCTGAGATTCAGGTCGTCTAGCGCGGTGAAATTGTTGTTATAGCGCTTGGTGAGGGCTTCGGTGAATACTACTTGGGTCATGGGGTTAGGGGTTAGGGGATGAGAGATCAGGGGTCGGGATTGAGGGCCAGGTCCAATACCGCATCTAAGTTGGTTTCGGCTGAGGAGAGGATGCGGAGGGTTATGTCGCCCGCGCTGCCGGTGTAATGGGTGGGGTTCGGGATGGAGATTTCGTTGGCGGTGGTGCTCTGTTCGAGTGTGGACAGTTTGTCCCACGCGCCTGTTGCGACGTTATAGGCCAGGAGGTCGAGCACAACGTCCTCGTCTGTGACCTTAACCGTGTATTTGAGGGTGAGATTGGAAGGCTCGGTGCCTGTGGGCAGGCGGAATTGGAGGTCGGCATAGGGCGCAAGCCGGATACCGGCCCCAGGGGCGGGCTGGCCGGGCTGTAACGGGAAGATCGGGGTGGGCGCGGGGAAAGGTTGAGGCTGGGACGATCCAACATAGAATTGCGTGGACAACATTTGCGCCTGCGCGCTCGCGCCTGAATAAGCCTGGCCCATCGGCAAGATCGCGGGGTTGTTACCCGGCGCATAAATCGTGTATGGCACGGAGTCCGAGCGGAGGAAATCGAGGCGGCCCTGGTCGTTGGCATCCGCTTTTACCCGAACCAGGTCGGCCCACACGTTGACGTCTTCGGACGTGGTGGAATAGCCCTGCACGCCGAACTGGGTAGAGGGTGCAGGCCCCCAGGCCAGCATAATCACGTTCATGTCGGTGGGCGGCTCGCCCGAGACGAAGGGGTAGAGGGCGGCGGAGAGTAGCGCCACTTTACGGTCGTAGAGGCGCTGTGGCTGGTTGTTACTGGAGTTGCCTGGGCCGTAATACCCGCCAGGCTGCTGAGCCACCACGCCCGCCGGGGGAGGCAGCAGATTCGTAGGCGTGGAGTTATCGAAGATACCCGTCGAAACGTCGAGGTGTACGTCTACCGTCTCGCCGGGGGCCATGTAGCCGATATATTGCAGGGCGCGGCCCCGCACGAGCGCCACGTCCTCCAGGGGGCCGTTGGTGCGGTTGGTGACGCTCCCCAGGATCTCGTTCTGGCCGAGGTGGAGGTCCGCTTGCAGGGGCGATTGGAGCCTGGCTGCGTGCTGGGCCAGGAAGCCGCGCAGGCTCCAGGTGTCGATGTTAACATCGCCTGTGGAGGTGGTGCCGTTCCCGCCGATTACGGGCGGTTTTATGCTGGTAGGGCCTTGATAGTAGCCGTAGGCGTTGATCTCGGTGAGCACGCTATCGGTGTTGAGATCGAGGCGGTAGGTGCGGCGGGCGGGCGAATAGAGGCCGAAGTGCTGGGCGAGCGAGGCCTGCTCGATCCCTTCGACGGTGTGGATAACGTTGGCCCGGATCGAGAGGAGGGAGGCCCCCTTGGAACCGAGCGCGAGCGCGTAGGCCACGATAGAGAAGAGGGCCACCAGCACGGGGATCGTGATCCAGGCCATCTCGGCGCGCCGCAGCCTGCGCAGCACGATGAAGTTGACCGGGCCGATGACTATTATGTAAAGCAACAGGAAGCCGCCGATAAGCCAGGGGTCCGGCAGCTCAAGGCCGGGCAAGGCGAAGAGGCCACCGTAGGTCTCGAAAACGGCCCCACCCCCAGGGAAGCCCATGTAACTGTACTCGGGGCTGGTCCGCAGAGAAGCGCCATACGAGATACGCAGGTCGTGCTCGGAGAAAAGACGCTTCACCAGGTGCACGGTGCCCTCCCAGCCCTTGAGCGGGGGGAGCGCGGGGGAGAGGCCCAGGTAAACGACCTGGCCCAACCCCAGGTCGCGTACTACCATTAGAGGCGTGCCATCGGCCCCGGTCGCGAGCACGCGCGAAGAGTATGCGGGGCCTTCTTTCACCTGAGCATTGCCCACGGCAATCGGGCCGGTGGTGGTGATCGGCAGGCCAATCAGGTCCACGAGAGGAGAGAGGGAAGATACGTCGCTCGAGCCGGAGACGGTCACGGGCGGAAGGTCGCCCAGGCCGGCGAGCGTGTCCACACCACCTGGGCGATAGATGGCGACGAGCGTGCCGCCGCGCGCTACCCAGGCTTCGAGCGCGGCACGCTGCTCCTCCGAGAGGGTGCCGGTGTCCACGCCATCGAGTATTATAGCGCCCAGGCTGTCAAGCGCCTGGGAGAGGGGGGGTATGTCGCCCAGGGTGATGTGAGCTACGGTAGCGGTGCCGCTGCCGCTCGTGGGAGATGATGGGTTTGGGCCGTAGTAGCCGTAGCTAGAGAGGAGCGGCTCGACTATGTGGCCAACGTCCTCGCCTTTCAGCACGTTCAGCAAGGATGTGTCGGAGGAGGCCACGGCGACGATCATATTAGAGGGCGCCTCGAATGGCTCGGCGCTGACAGTTATGCTGCTGATCTCCCTCTCACCATCGAGTACTTTGACGAAGAAACCCCTGTTGTAGGTGCCGTCATAAGTATAGAGGGTTATCTCTTTGCGCGATGGACTGGGGAGGTCTACCTCGCGGTCATACACTGGGGCGTAGCCGTTCGTGCCGCCGGAAACGCGCACGGTGACCCGCCTCGACTGCCCGCCCTGCGGGTTGGTGAGGGTAACGCGCACGGGCAGCCACTCACCGATGAGGTAAGCGCCGGTATCGCCGTAGCCCGCGGTGGCCGTCACGGTGATCTGGGGCTGCGATTGGAAAGCGCCCCGCACCTGGGCAGGGGCTACAGCCGCCAGTAAGAAGGTGGCACACAGAAAGATGAGGAGCGTAATGCGCGTTCGCATAAGTGGTCCTTATTGGTGCGCGTCGGAGGGCGCTCAGCCTGAGGCAGGGCCGCGGGCAGGGGCCGGAGAGAGCCGCACATGCAACGATACTATACCTGCATAAATAGTAACGTTGCAAGCACGCAAAACGTTGCACGCCACGGGGCATATTATCTATTTTGTACGAGAAAGGGATATAACCGGGGATCAATTGCCCTGTAGCACTTCGTGATATGCCTTGATCCAGGCCTCGATCTCGTGGTCGGGGCCGGCGGACTTGCGGCGCGTGTCGTCTACGCGCTGCATGATCTCCTGCTGGACGGCGCGAGGGTGGGGGATGCCCGCAAACACGAACTCGGTGGCTTCGCCTGGAGTCTTGATCACCACGCTCCCGTAATCGAGGAGGTTGGCGAGGGGGCCAGGTATGACGTACATCACGTCCGTGATCCTGTTGATCAGGGTCTCCTTGGACTGCTCGCGGAGGCCGAAGGGTAGGCTCTCTATGTGGTAGACACGCTCATGGTCGAGCTTGTACAGGTCGTTGCGCCAGTCCTCCCAGGCCCAGATAGACCAGGCGGCACACACGGGGAGGAGGAGCAGGAGGAGCCAGGTGAGCACGTTCTCCACTGGCCCGGCCACGCCCGGCTCGCCAAGCACGACGGACAGGGACCAGGCAACGAAAACGCCTCCCCAGATCAGGACCGGCACGGCCAGGCCGCGCACAAGGAAGATCCAGTGCTTGTGCCACAGGCGTAACGCAGGCGACTTGCGCCGCGCACCCTGGCTACCTGGCCCGCCTTCCACCGTCCTCCGTCCTCCATCCTCCATCCCTCCCCCTTCCTCGCCCGGCATCCTGCCGAGCACGATGGCGCGCACCGCCGACTTCCTGAGGTCCTCGGTAGGAGGGTGCACCGACTGGACGGCCTGCTGCTGGCGGAAGATCGCTTCGCGCAGGGCCTTTGGTTGTGGCAGCGACTCGAAATGGAGGGTGCCCACGCCTGCCGTATCCACCTTGATGTCCCCGAAGTCCATAGCCATCCCCAGGGCATTGGGGTAGCTGGCGACTACGTTCTGCACCTTGCCGAGGGGCGCCTCGCGCCTGCTCTCGCGCAGGAAGAGGGCCTTGTCCATCACGATCACGCGCTGGGTGGTGAGGGCGATCCAGTCCTCGCGCCAGTCGAAGAGCGCATATGCGAACCATCCCACCAGAAGTCCACCCACCGAGAACCAGGCAGTCCAGAGAGAAGGCACAAGCCAAGCGGGAGGGGCGTCGTCGGCAACCAGGGGGTCTACGCTCAATGCCCTGAGGAAAGGCTCGACTATGAGGAAGCCAACTACCCAAATAGCCAAAAGCAAAATAGGCATGGCGAGAGTGCGTACAAGCACGACCGGGTGGCGACGCAGCAGGAATACCACGCGCTCGTCGGGCCTCCGGTCGTGGATGAGGCGGGCGTAGCGACGCGCCTGGGACTGGCGCTTTGCGCGTCCAGGAGGGGCCGGGGCCTGGGCTGCTTTAGGTTGTGCGGCGGATCTCATAGTAGTATGCCGATGTTACACCCTCCGGAGTGGCGGGTCAACGATGTCCACTACGGACGGTGGACGGTAGACAGGTGGTGACACAAAACGCAAAACGTAATACGTAAGTGACGCGTGACGCATGATAAACCAGGGTAAACTTCACTTCCCACTTAAGGAAGTTCCATGGGAAGTGAAGTTTCCACCTAGATCAGATTATTACTGACTACCGACAACTGACAACTGACAACTGACAACCGTCCAAGGTCCACCGTCCGCCGTCCGTCATTGTATAATGGTCGTATGGATGTAGAAGGCATAAGGATCGTGTGCCCCGCGTGTGGGTCGCGGCTGGTAGTGATGCCTCGCGTGCAGTACCTGGCCTGCAGGCACTGCGGCAGCGAGTACACGGTGCAGAGGCGTGGGAACAGCATCGGGCTTGAAACGTTCTCGGCTGAGCAATTCGAGATCAGCAGGCAGATAGCCGACGTGGAGAGAGCGCAAGGAGAGGGGTGCAGCAACGTCTTCTTCTGGATCCTGTTGGTGGCGGGGGTGGGGTTCTGCGGGATCGGGTTCGCCAGCCGGGCATTATTCGACACGAGCATCCCATTCATCGTGGGCTGGGCCGTATCGCTAGTGGCGTTAGTAGCGGCTGCCGGAGTGCTGTTGCGCATGCTCAACACCCGGAGGTACGAGCGACTGAAGCTGGAGGCGAAGCAGGATGAGTTGTACAGAGAGGCCAGGTCAGACCATCCAGCCGCCCATGAGGAAGAAAGTGGCGAACACGGCCTGCAACATCCAGCCGCCACTCAAGAGTAGCGCATAGAGCCAGGGGTAGTGCGCGGCCCATTTGCCGAGCAGCAAGAACGCAGGAAAGGCTGCTATCAGGTACCTGCCCACCGATGCAAAAGGATCAAAGTAAGTCGCGAGAGGGCTGAGGAGCGTGAGGAGCAGCGCGCTCGCCATATAGATCATGAAGGATACCGGCAGGCGCTTGACCGAGAGCACGGTCAGCGCCAGGAAGATGGGGATAGGAGCTACGTCCACGATGACACGGGCCTGGTTGAAGGACCATTCTAGCTGCGCTCCAATCGAGTTCCAGGCCAGGGCAGGGATGTCCCAGATCGGCACGAACATATGCGCCCAGAACGACTGAATCTCCACAAAGAGCAGCGGTCTCCCGAACACCAGGCCAAGGTGCAGAGCGAATAGCGCCACGGCCAGGGGCACGGCAACGGCCAGCATAAGACCCTGCGCCAGCGCTTTC
This sequence comes from Chloroflexia bacterium, assembly GCA_049580985.1. Classification (GTDB taxonomy): domain Bacteria; phylum Chloroflexota; class Chloroflexia; order QHBQ01; family JADMIH01; genus JADMIH01. Next base: position 2,953 of record JBAURA010000439.1, on the reverse strand, counting down.
AGAGAGAGCCGCCCACGCCATGCCCGCGAAAAGACTCCATGTTGGCGCGCGAATTCCCATAGCAAAGGGAGGATGAGTATTATCCCGGTAGGCCGGGTGAGGCCGGCCAGGAAGGCGAGGCCCGCCGAGGCGTACCAGTTGCCGCGCCGCGCGAAGAAGATGCTGAGCGCGGCCAGCCCCAGGAAGAGGCCGTCTGGATAGGCCGCAGCTGTAAAGAATGAGAATGGGTAGGCGGAGAAGACCAGGAGCACGGGGAGGATATAGCGGTCGCCCAGCTCGCTCGCGGCCAGGAGAGCCAAGGCGACATAGGCCACCAGGGTCCCCAGGTTGCCAATGATAAGAGCCACCAGCAGGCGAGGCTCGTTGCCCGTCACCAGGGTCACGGCATGGATCAGGAGCGGGTAGAGTGGGAAGAAAGCGGCCCGGTGCTCGTCAGGCGCATAGCCGGTGTGGGAGATGGGGAGATACCAGCCGGTGTCCCACTGGTTCCAGCTTTCCAGCAGTTGCTCAGGAAAAAAAGAGGGGCCTAGCCCCATAAGCATGGGGTCGAAGCCCTGCGAAGTAAATATAACGGCGACGTAGGTGAAGACGACGAAGACAAGGCGCGTCGCGAACCAGATTCCAGCGGCCTGGAGCGCCACACTGCGCCAGTCAAATCCAGCTAAATCGGCGCTGGCCTCTTCGGGTGCCTGGTGCTCCGGCCCGGCGCTCTTCACGGCTTGCGTTTCGCGCTTCGCGCCTCGCGCCTCACGCTTTCTCCATCGCCGATGCCAGGTCGCGTATCAGGTCCTGCGCGTCCTCGATGCCTACGCTGAGGCGCACCAGGTTGTCGGGGACCTTGAGTGGTGAGTTGGCGACGCTGGCGTGGGTCATTATGCCTGGGTGCTCGATCAGCGATTCGACACCGCCCAGGCTCTCGGCCAGCGCGAATAGGCGAGTGTTCTCAACGATACGCCGCGCGCTCTCCATGCCGCCGCGCACCTCGAACGAGATCATGCCACCGAAGCAACGCATTTGCCTACCCGCCAAATCGTGTTGCGGGTGCGAGGGGAGGCCGGGGTAGCGCAGACGCTCGACGGCCGGGTGCTGCTCCAGGAATCGGGCCACCTTGAGCGCGTTCGACTCGTGAGCACGCATCCTCACTCCCAGCGTCTTGATGCCCCGAAGCACCAGGAAGCAGTCCATCGGGCCTGGCACCGCCCCCACCGCGTTTTGCAGGTATTTGAGCTTCTCGTAGTCTGCCTCGTCCGAGGTAACAACCAGGCCGCCCACCGCGTCGCTGTGCCCGCCCAGGTACTTGGTCGAGCTGTGCACCACCATATCGGCCCCCATCGCCAGGGGCTGCTGGCCGTAGGGCGAGGCGAAGGTGTTGTCCACGATCACCTTCAGGCTGTGCTCACGTGCTATCGCGGATACTGCCGTAATATCGATCAGTTTCATCAGCGGGTTGGAAGGCGTTTCCAGCCAGACGCCGCGTGTCTCTTTACGGATCTGATGCCGCACGCATTCAGGGTCGGTCATGTCTATATAGGAGAACGACAGGCCATAGGGAGCGAACACACGCTCGAAGAGGCGATATGTACCCCCGTACACGTCATTGGAGACGATGAAGTGGTCGCCGGGGGCAAACAGGTACATGATGGTGGTCTCGGCCCCCATGCCGGAGGCGAAGGCCAGCCCGTACTTGCCGTCCTCAAGGGAGGCGATGCAGGTCTCGAGCGCGGTGCGGGTGGGGTTGCCGGTGCGCGAGTACTCGTACCCCTTGTGCCTGCCTAGGGAGTCCTGCACATAGGTCGAGGTCTGGTAGATGGGGATGATCACCGAGCCTGTGGAGGGATCGGGGTCTTGCCCGGCGTGAATAGCGCGGGTCTCGAAGCCATATTGCGGATTTGTGATTTCGGATTGCGAATTGCTCTCGCGGTCGCCGTTGGCGGTCATAGTGGCACCTCAACAGTAATAGTCACATTGTAGGTGGGATGGTGGGGAGTGTCAAGAATCAGTAGTTACGTTAGCCGAGTGCTATCATGTCAAATGGAGCCGATTGGGATGCCAGGCGATTCAGGTTTCCTTGATGTGTATCTCAGCGAGTTAGTATAATGGCCTTCGTTAGCCAATAGGGTCAGATATGCTTAGGATAAAGTAATGATACCGATGCGAGTCCGCAAATTTTTCAGTTATAAGGACCTTTTGTACAACCTGGTGGCCCGTGATCTGAAGGTGCGCTACAAGCATTCATTTCTTGGTTTCTTTTGGTCATTGCTGAACCCTTTATTATTGACTGCTGTTTTTACATTCGTATTCTCACAGATTCTACCCGACCAGGCACGGCCAATGTTCAATGTTTATTTCTTATGCGCACTCCTACCGTGGACGTGGTGCGCTACAGCGGTTACAGGTTCGCTTGCAAGCATAGTAGGAAATGGGCACCTGATAAAGAAGGTCTATTTTCCTAGAGAGATGCTACCCGTATCTGTGGTCATCTCCACGATGATCAACTGCGTCCTCTCGATTCCTGCTCTATTGTTCTTCATGATTTTTTTCAGGCCTGAAGAATTGGCCGGCCCCTTCTCCGCTGCCTGTACAACCGCCTGTATCAATGCCCACCTTCTATTCTTGCCAGTATTGCTGGTGAGTGAGATGTTTTTCTTGCTGGGATTGGGTATGATTGTTGCTTCCCTGAACGTCTTTTTCCGGGATACAAGTATCCTGGTGGAAGTAGGGTTGCAGGCATGGTTCTTCTTGACCCCAATCATCTACGACGCCAAACTAATCGCCAAACAATATACGACGCTGCTCTATTATGTGAACCCTATGGCCTCGATAATCGCAAACTTTCGGGACATATTTTATTACAACGAGGCATCGAGTCCTGATCCTCTATTTATGCTACGTACCTTCATTACATCACTCATCCTCTTTGCAGGCGGCTATATGCTTTTTACACATACGAAGC
>JBAURA010000438.1:0-2862 GCA_049580985.1 Chloroflexia bacterium | reverse complement strand
CACCAGCACCCCGCAAGGCCCGCCTCCCCCCAAGGAGACCGGCCAGGTGCCCGTGCCCACCGCCACCAATACCCGCGTCGGCTCTACGCCCACGCGCACGGCCACCAGCGGTACCCCGACGGTCACGGCCACTCCCGGCGGGACCAACTGCACCGAGCTGATCCTCAATGGCGACTTCGAAGCCTTCGAGCTGCACTGGCAGCTAATAGGCCAGGAACTGGTTAGCAACCAACGGCCCCACGCGGGCACTTATGGCGCTTACCTGGGTGACCTCAACGACGTTGACGATAATATGTGGCAGGTAGTGAGCATACCTGGTAGCGCCTCCCGCGTTGACTTTAGCTACTGGCGTCGTATGGAGACTGAGGACACCGGCAGCGCGGTGCACGACAGCATGTTCACCCAGGTGCGCAGCCAGGATGGCGCTACGGTCAGGTCTACCCTCGAGACTATTACCAACCGTTCCACCGCCAATACATGGGAGCGCGGTACCTTCAGTCTAACCTCCTACAGGGGTGAGACCGTGCGTATCCAGTTCAATGCCAGGACCGACGTCTCGCTCAGCACCGACTTCTTCTTCGACGACGTGAGCCTGTTGTCTTGTCCGTAGGACGGTTGTCAGTTGGCGGTTGTCAGTTGTCAGTTGGCGGTTGTCAGTTGTCGGTTGTCGGTTGCTGGTAAATAGGAAGCATCTTCATATCCCAAGCGCCGCATAACGCAGAGGAAGCAGAGGTAACAGAGGAAAGCAGAGAACAGGGAAATATATAAGGAAACTCTGCTTCTCTCTGCTATCTCTGCTTCCTCTGCTTTGAAAACACAGCCTGACTTGCGAACTCGACCTCCATAGCAGACAACCGCCAACCGCCAACCGCCAACCGCCAACCGACAACTGACAACCGACAACCGACAACTGACAACTGACCACCGAAACCAATGGCAACTCTGACAGCAGTACAACCGAGACCCTACCGCGCAAGCGCCGGTATTGGCGCGGGGGCGGGCGCGGCCCTCGTGATGTTGCTGGTGATGGCCCTGTTGCGGCTCATCTTCGGGTTCCTCACCATCCCCGAACTGCTGCTCAACCCCATCCTGCGCATCATGGGCGGGCAGGCCTTCTCCGATATGCTGGACCGCCTCTATTATGCGGGCCGGCCTCTCCTGTTCGCGGCCATTCTTGAGGGCACGCTGCTGCTCGGCGCGCTGCTTGGCCTCATCTACGCGAGCGTGGCGCGCCCCGACCCCGCCACGGGCGAGCGCGCCATGATGCTGTCGGGGCCGTGGGGGGGCGCGCTCTACGGGCTGGTGGTGGGGGTGCTGCTCAACATCGTATTCTTGCCGCTCGTGGGGCAGCCTCCGTTCGCCTCCACGCCCTCCGGCCTCTTCTCAACGTCACCGATCCCGCTCTGGCTGGGGATGATGCTACTCGCGCTGGTATTTGGGATCGTGTTGCATCTCCTCCTGCCGAGGGGAGCCTATGCCTTCTACGCGGGGGCGGATGACGAGGGCGAGACGCCGGTAGACGAGAGCCGGCGCGACTTCCTGCGGGTGCTGGGCGGGGGGCTGCTGGCGCTGGCGGGCGGGGCCGTCTTCACCGCCGGGGGCACTGTGCTGGTGCAGGGGGGCCTGCAAAGCCCGGTGGACAGCCAGAAGGGCATAGGCGGGGGCGACACACCCCCCATCTCGCCATCCGAGCTACCCACGGTGGAGCTACGGCTCGCGCCGACCCGGGAGCCTGCCACCCGCACGCCCAGGCCCCGGCCCACCAATACCCCTGCCCCTACCGACACCCCGGCACCCGTACCAACCACCGAGCCGACGGCCACCTACACCCCTGAGCCTCCCACCAGCACGCCCGTGCCGCCGACAGAGACGCCCACGCCCCCGCCGACCCCCACTCCCATCCCGCCGATCAAGGTGGCCGAGATCACGCCCCTGGAGAGCTTCTACCACGTCAGCAAGAACTTCTTCGACCCGCAGCCCGACGGCAACGCCTGGCGGCTGGAGATCAAGGGGCTGGTGGGCAACCCCTATACCCTCACCTATGACGAGCTGAAGGCGATGCCCTCGGTGGAGGTGGTGGTCGGGATGATGTGCATCAGCAACCCGGTCGGTGGCGACCTGATCGGGAATACGCGCTGGCGGGGGGTGCGCATGGCCGATCTGCTGGCGAAGGCCGCTCCTAAGCGGGGCGTGGTGGACCTGGCGATGACCGCCGCCGACGGCTACACCGACTCGATCTCGTACGAGAAGGCGCTCGATACGGACGTGGTGCTGGTGTGGGAGATGGACGGCAAGCCGCTCACATACGAGCACGGCTACCCCGCCCGCCTGCTCGTGCCCGGCATCTACGGGATGAAGCACGTCAAGTGGATCACCTCTATCGAGCTTGTGGACTACAACTTCAAGGGGTTCTGGCAGCAGCCCGACCAGGGTTGGAGCGAGCCCGCGCCGGTGCACACGATGAGCAAGATCGACTACCCCTCGGCGGACAACGCGCTGCCGGTGGGCACGCACACCCTGTCGGGGGTAGCGTTCGCGGGCGACCGCTCGATCAGCCGCGTGGAGATCAGCACCGACAACGGTACGACCTGGGCCGATGCGTACGTGAAGCCGAAGCTGAGCGAGACGTCGTGGGTGGTGTGGGCCTACGATTGGACGCCCACGAAGGCGGGTAAGTACACCGTGCGCGTGCGCGCCACGGACGGCGCGGGGAATGTGCAGACGTCGAAGCGCGTTGACCCATATCCTAATGGGGCGACCGGCCACCATACGCGTACCTACACGATCAAATAATGCGTAGGGGCGGGTCCCCAGCATGGTTGGTGAAAGGCATCGTAGGGGCGGGTCCCCGTGCCCGCCCTC
>JBAURA010000437.1:0-2053 GCA_049580985.1 Chloroflexia bacterium | reverse complement strand
GAGCATAAGAGTCTGATGTGAGCAGGCGTGTATGCAAGGCAGAGGTAACAGAGGATAGCAGAGAAGCAGAGTTTTAAGATGTGGGGATAAGCTGACCAGCATAGGGGTGGTATTTGGTGGATGTCTTAAGGAGGGAAAGTTGAGCTACACAATTGTGGACAGAAGTCAGCTTGTGCGCGACGGGAAGAGTTTTGAGTTTGAAGGGTGCTTGTTTGGGGGCGCCGGTGTTTCGATCATCCTGGTGGATGTGCCGCCTGGGGGTGGGCCTCGATTGCATTCACATCCGTATGAGGAAGTTTTCATCGTGCAGGAGGGCCGGGCCACATATACGGTTGGGTCGGATGTGGTGGAGGTGGTGGCGGGGCAGATCGTGGTCGCGCCGGCGGGGGTGCCGCACAAGTTCGTCAATTCGGGAGATGTGCCGCTACGGCAGGTGGATATTCACGTTAGCAGGACGTTTATTACGGAGTGGCTTGAGGATTAATGGAACTGATCTTCCTCGGTGCTGCCTGCCAGGGCCGTTGTGGAGGATTGGCCCGCGGAGATGACCTGGGCGACTTCGTCGAAGTAGCCGGTGCCGACTTCGCGCTGGTGCTTGGTGGCGGTGTAGCCGTCGGGCTCGGAGGCGAACTCGGCTTGTTGTAGCTCGGAGTAGGCGGCCATGCCGCGTTGTTGGTAGCCGTGGGCCAGGCTGAACATACTGTGGTTGAGGCTGTGGAAGCCTGCCAGGGTGACGAACTGGAACTTGTAGCCCATCTCGGCTATTTGCGCCTGGAAGGTCGCTATGGTGTCGGGGTCTAGCTTCTTCTGCCAGTTGAAGGAGGGGGAGCAGTTGTAGGCCAGCAGCTTGCCGGGGAAGCGCTTGTGGATGGCGTCGGCGAAGCGGCGGGCTTCATCCAGGTCCGGCTCGGCTGTCTCGCACCACAGGAGGTCCACGTAGGGGGCGTAGGCGAGGCCGCGCGCGATGGCGGCATCGAGGCCGCAACGGACGTGGTAGAAGCCCTCTACGGTGCGCTCGCCGGTGATGAAGGGGGCGTCGTAGGGATCGACGTCGGAGGTGATGAGGGTGGCGGAGTTGGCGTCGGTGCGGGCGACAATGAGGGTGGGGACGGCCATGACATCGGCGGCGAGGCGAGCGGCCACGAGGTTGCGGATGGCCTGGCGGGTGGGGATGAGGACTTTGCCGCCCATGTGGCCGCACTTCTTTTCGGAGGCTAGCTGGTCCTCGAAGTGAACGCCCGCCGCGCCCGCTTCGATCATGGCTTTGGTAAGCTCGAAGACGTTGAGTGAGCCGCCGAAGCCCGCCTCGCCGTCGGCGACTATGGGGGCGAACCAGTAGGTGGTGTCGCGGCCTTCGGAGTGGTCGATCTGGTCGGCGCGCTGGAGGGCGGCGTTGATGCGGCGCACTACCTGGGGCACGCTGTTGGCGGGGTAGAGGCTCTGGTCGGGGTACATCTGGCCGGCGAGGTTGGCGTCGGCGGCGACTTGCCAGCCGCTGAGGTAGATCGCTTTGAGGCCGGCACGCACCTGCTGGACGGCCTGATTGCCGGTGAGCGCGCCGAGGGTGGGGACGTATGGCTCGGTGTGGAGGAGGGACCACAGGCGGTCAGCGCCCATGCGGGCGAGGGTGTGCTCGATGCGCACGGTGCCACGTAGCTTGACTACATCTTCCGCCGAGTAGGGGCGGGTGACGCCGTGCCAGCGCGGGTCGCTGTCCCAGCTTCTGATTAGTTCTACCACATCGTTGTGGAGCATGGGGCCTCCTGTTGCTTATGGACGAAGGACGAAAGACGAAAGACGAAGGACGGTGATCGGACGGAAAGCGACTACCATTGATCCTTAGTCGAGGAGCGCGTAGCCTGGGATGGTTAGGAACTCTACGAAGTCGTCGTTGACTGTGAGGTCGTCGAATAGGCGGGCGGCGCGTTCGTAGTTGGCTGATTCGTAGGCTTGTTCGCCTATGGCGGTTCTTAGTGCGTTTAGTTCTTCTTGAAGGGTGGCGCGGAAGAGGTCGGGGGTGACTTTGCGGCCATCCGGGAGGATGCCCTGAGGG
>JBAURA010000436.1:0-13466 GCA_049580985.1 Chloroflexia bacterium | reverse complement strand
GTTGCAGGCCGCATTCGTGATATTGCTCTCCCGCTACACAGGACAGCACGACATACTCATCGGCTCTCCCATTGCCGGCCGTAATCGCTCTGATACTGAACCCCTTATCGGTTTTTTCGCCAATATGATCCTGCTTCGTACAGACGTTTCCGGCGACCCAACTCTCCGAGAGCTACTCGCTCGCGTGCGCCGCAACACCTTGAACGCGTACATGCACCAGGACTTTCCGTTCGATAGACTTGTAGAAGAGTTGGGGCCAGAGCGAAACCTGAGTTATAACTCGGTGTTTCAAGTATTGTTTGCCCTGCAAAATGCGCCCGTCCATCCATTGGAGTTGTCGGGATTGCAGGTGGAGCGATTGCGGATTGAAAGAGGAACGGTCAGGTTCGATCTGGAGGTCCATCTATCTGAAGTTGAGGGGGACATAACCGGCAGCTTCATCTACGATACCGACCTGTTCTCAAGAGACACCATTTCCCGCATGATCGATCACTTCCGCCGGCTCCTGGCGAACATAGTCGCGGAGCCGAACCGGCATATATCAGAGTTGCGGTTCCTATCCGGTGCCGAAGAGCATCAGCTATTGGTTACCTGGAACGAGACAAGTCATCCCTACCCCCACAATGCTCCTGTGCACGAGTTGTTCGAGGCTCAGGCGCAACGGACACCCCGCGCTGTGGCGGCAGTGTTTCAAGATCAGCGACTTAGCTACGAAGAGCTTAATACACGGACAGATAAACTTGCGCGGTACTTATGCGACTTGGGGGCCGGGCCGGAGGTTTCGGTTGGAATCTGCATTGAAAGATCTCTTGACCTGCTGATAGGCGTCCTGGCTATATTGAAGTCCGGCGCGGCATATGTTCCGCTCGACCCGGCGTATCCTAAGAGCCGCCTGGAGTTCATGGTAACGGATAGCGGCCTCCAACTCATTCTGACTCAAACGGCCCTGGTCAATGAGTTGCCGGAAACACCGGCCCGAATAATCGACATAAATGCCTGGCACGGACTGGCATCCCAGGAAGTCGTGCAGCCGTTGCCTCATAAAGCCGATTTGGAAAACCCCGCTTACATCATCTACACTTCAGGTTCCACCGGCCAACCAAAGGGCGTTGTGCTGCCACATCGTGCCTTAGCCAATTTGATTTTATGGCACCTGAGCGCCCTGGGTGCGAGTGACCGCACATTACAGTTCGCGTCCCTAAGCTTTGATGCTAGTTTCCATGAGATATTTTGCGCGCTCTGCTCTGGTGGGGCGGTTGTTCTAATTGATGAGGTTCTCCGTAAAGACCTTACCTCCTTGGCAGATTCCGTCAATGAAGCTTCCATTGACAAGGTCAATTTACCCGTTGTGGTGCTACAGAGATGGGCAGAGGACTCCAAAGCTCAAGCGAATCCGTTCCCAAGCCTCAGAACAGTAATCACTACCGGTGAAAAGTTGTTGGTCACGCGAGCCATTGTCGATCTGTTTAAACGCATGCCCCATTGTTCATTGCACAATCAGTACGGGCCATCCGAGACACACGTAGTGACCGCCTACACGTTTGGGGGACAGCCCGATGACTGGCCTGCTGACCCGCCTATAGGACGTCCAATCTCGAACACTCAAATCTACATACTGGACCGTTACCTTGCACCCGTGCCCGTAGGCGTGGCGGGCGAATTGTACATAGGCGGCATAAACCTAGCCAGGGGCTACCTGAACCGCCCCGATCTCACCGCCGAGAAATTTGTGCCCCATCCTTTCAGCCGGCAACACGGTGCACGACTCTACAGGAGCGGAGACCTGGCGCGCTATCTCCCGGATGGCAACATCGAGTTCCTGGGCCGTATTGATAACCAGGTTAAGATCCGTGGCTTTCGCGTCGAGCTCGGTGAGATTGAAGCTACACTTGCTCAACACCCACAAGTGAAGGAAGCTGTTGTACTTGCACGTGAAGATACGCCCGGCCCCAAGCAACTGGTTGCCTACGTAATTCTCGACAAGAACCGGCCTCCAACGGCGAGTGAGCTGCATGAGTTCCTTAAGCAAAGACTACCAGACCACATGATACCATCGGCGTTCGTCTCGCTGGACGCTTTTCCGCTTACTCCTAACGGCAAGGTTGATCATCGGGTACTGCCTTCGCCCAATATCCTTCGCCTGGGTGTAGGCACCGAATATGTGGCCCCAAGCACACCGGTCGAGGAGATTATAGTTGGAGTATGGATCCAGCTACTGCAAGTGACGCAAGTTGGCTTACATGATGACTTCTTCGAGCTGGGTGGGCACTCATTGCTTGCTACCCAGCTCATGTCACGAATGCGCACTATCTTTGCAATTGAGCTTCCGCTTCGGTTACTCTTCGAGGAGCCTACCGTGGCCGCCCTGGCACGAGCCATCGAAGCAGCGAGAAGCGCGCAACCCAGGCTGGAAGCACAAGCTATCCACCCGAGTTCCAGAGAAGGGGGAGTACCGTTATCGTTCGCCCAACAGAGATTGTGGTTCTTGCATCAAATCACCCATAGCCCCGCCATCTACAACGTCCCTTCCGCTGTGCGCATAAAGGGTAACCTCGATGTACCGGCCATGGAGCGCTCCTTGTCAGAGATTGTACGCCGCCACGAAGCCTTGCGCACCGTATTCCACCCTCGTGACGGCCTCCCTCCTCTCCAGGTCATCCTCCCTCCCCAACCCGTCCAACTGCATGTCCTAGACCTGCCTACAGCATCACCTGATCTGGATGAACAGGCGCAAAATGAGCAGGCACAAGAGGTACAGCGTGCCCACCAGGTGCAAAGCCTCCTCTCCCAGGAAGCAGGGCAACCCTTCGACTTAGCCCTCGGTCCTCCCGTGCGCTTCAACCTCCTAAGAGTGCACGATGAAGAGTATGTGTTTCAGGTGACCATGCATCACATCGTTACCGATGGGTGGTCTATGGGTATCTTCTTTACCGAACTCTCTGCCCTCTATCAAGCCTTCTCCCATGCACACAGCAATGGAGCCAATAGTGGAGGCACCGAGGAAGTTACATCATCACCATTACCGGAGCTACGGATACAGTATGCAGACTACGCACAGTGGCAGAGGGAGTGGCTGAGTGGGGAGGTGCTGGCAAAGCAACTCGACTATTGGCGGGGGCAACTAGCGGGTGCTCCACCCCTCCTACAGCTACCCACCACCCACCCCCGCCCTCCCTCCCAGTCTTTCAATGGAGCTACCCACAGGTTCACGCTTGGCGTGCAGCTAAGCAGGCAGTTGGAGGAGTTGAGCAGGGAAGCAGGGGCCACGTTGTTCATGACGTTGCAGGCCGCATTCGTGATATTGCTCTCCCGCTACACAGGACAGCACGACATACTCATCGGCTCTCCCATTGCTGGCCGTAATCGCTCTGATACTGAACCCCTTATCGGGCTATTCGTTGACATGTTGGTGCTACGTACCAGGCTTGACGGAAATCCAACGTTCTTAGAGTTGCTTGCTCAGGTGCGCGATACGAGTCTAGCCGGGTATGAGCATCAGGACCTACCCTTCGAGTTGCTCATTGAAGCTTGTGAGCCGCCCCCGAACCAGAGGGCTGCGCCCCTGGTGCAAATCTCGTTCACACTTCATAATACACCCACAGCTTCCTTGCAAATAAATGGACTAACTGCTACTCGAATGGAGATTGAAGGGCAGGCGCCCACACTTGATCTTGAGGTCCATTTGCGGCAGATTCCCGAGGGAATCAGAGGCAGTTTCATATACAACCGCGATCTGTTCGATAGCTCTACCATGATACAGTTAAGCAACGATTACCAGGCTTTACTGGAACAGATTGCGCGGGAGCCACAACTTCACATTGACGACTATTCAGTCGCAAAAGGTGGAGCAAGGACCCCCGCTAGCGCCACGCAATCACCAGGGCGCCTTGTCAAAGGAGAATGAATGAACGCCCTGACAAACATGCTAAACGGCAAGGCAGCCTTAATGGTAGGCGGGGCTTTTGACGCCTTGAGCGCGCGCCTTGTAGAAAGAGCAGGCTTTGACGCGGTGTGGGCCAGCGGGTTCTCCATCTCCGCATCCCTGGGACTCCCCGATGCTAATGTGATGACTGCTTCCGAATTAGTCGATAGAGTGGAACAGTTGATGGAGGCCGTGTCGATCCCGGTAATCGTGGACTGCGATGAAGGCTATGGCTCGCTACGCAGCACGCTTCGTCTCGCCAGGCAGTTACGGACCCGAGGGGTACAAGGCATGTGCATCGAGGACAACTCGTATCCGAAGCTGAATAGCTTTCTCGGCGGAGTGTCACGAGCATTGACGAGCAGCGAAGCCTTTGCAGCAAAAATCGGCGCAATAAAGGACGCCGTCCCAGACATGGTCGTCATCGCCAGGACAGAAGCCATCATCGCGGATTTGGGCCTGGATGAGGCAGTGGATCGAGGCAAATTGTATGCGAAAAGCGGGGCAGACGTCGTCGTTCTCCATTCAGCCTATAAGCATCTCGATGAGTTTGAGACGCTTGCTCATACTTGGAGAGACAACACGCCTTTAGCCGTTATCCCTACCATGGCGCCGGAGGTCGGATTCTCCGACCTGGTCGATCTTGGCTTCCGAGTAGTGATCTTCGCCAACCAGGCATTGCGAGCGAGTGTGCTTACTATGGAGGAAGTACTGCGCATGCTCCATAGCACAGGGCGACTCTCTGAGATTGAGGGCCGCCTCGCCACCATGGATCACCTTTTCGAGCTTACCAACCTGCGCGATGTTCCGTGATAGACAAGGGCCTCTTCAAAGACTAGGCTCTACCCCGGCGCACCCTACGAGTGGGCTTCTTGATACGTACAGTGTTCCACATGGTAAAATCAGAGCGCAAAGAAGGAGCATCAAAGAAGGAGCAACTATGATCCCTGACAGTATTAGAGATCGACTCGATGAAAGAGAGATCGAGTTCCTGGAAAAAGCGCTGGAAATTCATAGCGAGCAAGCAGACCACGCAGCTCCCATTCTGGCTGGAGGCATCGCACGGTCGCTAAAGTGGCGGGTCACAGGGGCTGAACTGAACAAGTTCGTCCGCAAACTCCACAGCAGGGGTTTTGTGCTAGGTACGAAGACCGTGGCTGGTGGTCCGGCATTTACACTGGATCCGTCCATAACCGGCTCTGAATAACAGCTACCTAGCTGTAGCTAGCGTGCTAAGAATGCCTAACAAACCGAGTGGCAGCAGGTAGAGGCGGGTTTCAAACCCGCCCCGCATCAGGTATTGCTAACAGATCTAAGGCGTAAGCGTCAGCACCCCCTCCTTGTTCGCCTCGATCTGCGCCTTGTCATAGTACATCGGCAGGTACTGGTAACTCAGCCACAACGGGTACATATTCTCCCGGAACTTGCTCCCTGGCTGCCCCGACTCGCCAGTGGCGAACACCCCCTCGGCCTTATTCCAGTCGCCCAGGTCAATTATCATGCGGTACGACTGGTGCGATGTCACCCCGAACGGCTGTAGAGGCAGGGCCGCTATCCACAACTCATAAGAGGACACCGACACCGTCGTATTGTCGCCTCCCAACGGCTGCTGCGAAAGTGTAAACAAGCCGCCGATCAGGTCTTGTCCGCTAAACTCGTGCGCGGGCGCTATCATATGTAGCTTGCCCCACTGCCAGTCGCTCATATTGTCGCCCATCACGCGTCCCAGGTCGGCAAGAGCGCCCGTCAGCGAGACCCGCAGGATGTCGTCCCGCGTTTCTTTCACCGGCGTATCCTTGTCGTCCCATAGAGGATCGTCCGGCTTGTCCAGCAGGTCCGCGATGGCAATCAAGGCATCGCCACGGTACCTATCCAGGTACTGGGTGAAGAGGTTAGGCTCGTCCAGCGAAAGCTCGCGCCCCAGGTCGTCGCTCAATGTGCGCGTGAGCACCTGGTGGTAGGTGATGTTATAGATAGCGGCGGCTGCGCTGTCGGCCCGCACGTTGCCGTCCCAGGCTTTCAGTATATCCACTGCCTGTTGTCCGCGCGCGTCAGCGGGCTGTATAGCCGTGAAGGCCGGCAATACCCGCTTCGCCAGCAGCGATGTGGTGTCGCTGAGCACCGCCTTGAAATCGTCCGCGCTCAGCTTGTCCTTCGCCATGAGCAATTCCCGTATGCGCTCGATCCGCCAGGGCTTGGACCAGTAGCCCGCCATATCGTGCTCGTAGTCCTCTCCGAACGGCTGGTTGTTGGCCGTGGCGATGAAGTGTTCCGGCGGGTTATACGCCCTCGGCAGTTCGTCGAACGGTATATAGCCGTCCCAGTCGTACTCCCCCGTCCACCCAGGCGAGGGCACCGACCCATCGCCCGCCTTGCGGACAGGCATCTGCCCCGTCATCTGGTAGCCGATATTCCCCTCCCTATCGGCGTACACGAAGTTCTGGCCCGGCACGTCCCACCCGGATAGGGCCGACCTGAACTCTTCCCAGTTGCTCGCGGTCTGGAGGTCGTACAAGGCTTCGATCAGCCTCCCCGGCTCGTGCGCCGTCCACTGGATCGAATATGTGCCCGATATGGAGGCGCTCAATGTCTGCGTCACCGGGAACGCATCGCTCAGGAGCGGGCCGTGCTTGGTGAGCCTCACGGTCTGCGTGACCGGCTCCCCGCCACCTTTCACTTTTATAGTCTCAGTCACGATCTCCAGGGGCAGCCACTCGCTTCCCGACTGGTACTGGCCGGGGTGGTTCTGCTCGTCCAGCTTCTCCAGGAATACATCCTGCACGTCTGCTCCCGTGTTCGTCACGCCCCAGGCAATATGCTGGTTGTGGCCCGTCACGATGCCGGGCGCACCGGGGAACCCGAAGCCAATCGCGTCATACGCGCCGTCCGTAGTGCTCAGGTGGACCTCGTACCATATAGAGGGATTGCGCACGCCCAGGTGTGGGTCGTTCGACAGGAGCGGCTTGCCCGTGGCCGATTTCGTACCGTCCACCACCCAGTTGTTGGAACCGATCCCATCGTCCCACCCGCCCAGGAAGGGAGCCACGTTGCGCTCGTACTGTGCGATCACGCTGCCCCAGGCACCGCTGTTCGCGCCTGGCACGGTCACCGGGGCACCGGCGGGATAGTCGGGAAGCAGTTGCGCGGCCACCTCAGGCCCCACCCGTTGCACCACGTCTGACTTCACAAGCTCATGCAGCCACGTCTCCGTCAGGTCGTGGGCCTGGATCTTCCCAAACGCTATCGTATCCACCGGCTGCCAGTCCTCGAACCCTACGCCGAGCAATACAAGTTCGAGTGGAAGGTTACCCTGGTGCGAATGGACGAAAGCGTTGATACCTTGCGAATACCACTCTAACGCCTGCCGGACGTCCGGGCGCAGCTTGGCGGTCTCTGCCTCCGCCGCTCTTCGGAACCCGAATATCCTCAGGAAGCGGTCGGAGCTTACGTAGCCTGACGAAACCAGCTCCGATAGGCGGCCCTGCCCGACCGTGCGGAAGAAGAACATTTGGTACAGCCGGTCCTGGGCGTGCACATAGCCCTGCGCCATGTACAGGTCTTGCAGGTTGGCCGCCATTATATGGGGCACCCCGTTCCTGTCGCGGGTGATGTTGACGTTGGCCGTCAGCCCGGCGAGTTGGGCCGTGCCGTTTATAGTGGGCAACCGCTTGTTGACCTCATTCCATACATACAAAGCCACCCCCGCCACCACCAGGATCAGCACTACTCCCACCGTGAGCAAGATGTTGCGCCTGGTGAACCGGCGACGCCGCACCGGGGCCGGCGATAGCTCGGCATCCACCGTCGTTATGGGCCTGGTAGCCTCACCCTCCGTCATGCTTGAGCCTGCGCCCCGCCGCCCATTCGCCGACACGCGCGCCCCCGACCCAGAGCGTCCCGCGCCACCGCCACCTCTATTCCGCCCCGATGATCCACCTGTTCCTGCTGCCATGCCCTTCCCTCCCCTATTACGTGATAAGTGATAAGTCACTTACGTTTTACGTATTACGTTTTACGCCGTCCACCGTCCACCGTCCACCGACAACTGACAACCGACAACCGACAACCGACAACCGACAACCGTCCACCGCACAGGTAACAAAAAGAGAGGTATGAGCATAGCCATATACCAGCTACTCAACCTCTCAGCAATAAGAGCCGACGGGGGGATTCGAACCCTCGACCCGTCGCTTACGAAGCGACTGCTCTACCACTGAGCTACGTCGGCGAACCGTTCTATTATAAACTCTTTCCCGCTAATTGGCAAACACTAGTACCTCAATGGTACTAATGGGTTATCCACATCCCGCGCTCTCTTTGTTAGAATGGGGATGAGAGATAAAGTAAGAGCCGCGTACTTTGCGTACCCGTTTTGCTCCTACTCAAAAACAAAGAGAGACCTTGCGGGAGGTCTCTCTTTTTGTTGCTTGCCGACGAAGGACTAAAGACGAAGGTATGATTGCTTTCGTCCTTCGTCCTTCGTCGCTTACACCCCATTCGCATCCATCTCTATATACAGAATGCTATGCCACGGGATCACAAAGTCGTATGTCTTGGCGCGGTCGCCCGACTCGTCGGCGTGAGCTACGGCGCGCACGTACTGGTCCTCGAAGGTCAATTCCCCCTGTATCCACGAGATGCGTTCCTCGTAGCCAGGGCCTGTGCCTGCTTCGCTGCGTGGGCGGCGGGCTGCTCTGTAATATACTTTGCCTGTCTTAGCTGCCGGCATTGTGGGCCTCCTGCGTAAGTGTGGTGGTCGATTTGTTGGCATATCCGGCAATGCGGTGTGGGCGCTATGCCGAATCTGCCACCCTGGTGTTCATGGAGCCTGGCGCCCTCATACCTTACTTAACAAAACTTACAAACCAAGCTCGCCGGATATCCCTTGCAAGGCGCGTACCACGAACTCCACGTGTTCCTCCAACGGACGGCCAAGTTCCTCTGCGCCCTGCACAACGTCCTCCCGGTTTACGTTCCTGGCGAACGCCTTGTCCTTCATCTTCTTCAGGACCGACCGGGCATCGACCTCGGCCAGGCTGCGGTTGGGCTTGACCAGCGCCGTGGCGACGACTAAGCCGCATAGCTCGTCGCAAGCGAAAAGAGCACGGTCGCGCGCCTCGCTCCGTGGTACATTAGTATACGTGGCATGTGACAGTATGGATCTCACGAAATCCTCCGGCCAGCCCCATGCCAGCAGCATCTTCGCCCCCTCGATTGGGTGCGTCTCCGCCGTCGGGTGGATCTCCCAGTCCCAGTCGTGGATCAGGCCCAGCGTGCCCCAGTAGTCCGGGTCGCCCCCATAAAGCGGCGCGTAGGCGCGCATCGCCTCCTCCACGCACAACATATGCTTGCGCAACCCCTCGTTCTGCACGTGCTCGCGTACCAGCCGCCAGGCATCCTCCCTGGTCTTGCCGTTCAGGCTCTCCCTTGTCGAAGCTGTGGTCAAACCGTATTCTCCTACAATATTGTGGTTTCATTATACCGATTGGGATCGCCAACCGCCATCTTTCGGCCCGCGTTCGCCTGCTTTACAATGAGGCATGAGGCCGAGAGTCGTGCTAGACACTCAGCCCAATTTACCCCCACGTTTCGCAAACAGCCGGCAACCCACCCACATGATAACGGCCAAAGTCCAGGGCTAATGTATGAAAATAGTGCAAAGCCAATACTCTACCGACCAAATTCCTCTTTGTCATTCTGAACGAAGTGAAGAATCCGGTGGGGCAAGAGTCAGTCGGAGGTAAGGATTATCTTTGCCACTGAACACAATCTCTCCCTACCGGATTCTTCACTTCGTTCAGAATGACAATTCCTCCCTTGGTTCGCAATGCCCGACATTTAGTTTACTGGCGCACGATAGCAAAATTGGGGAGTTATGAAACCTCCCCAATTTTGCTATGAGGTTCAACGAACGCCCCTCGAATTTGCTACCCCGTTTGCACCTCCGCAAGCAAGGCCTCGATCCTCCCTATCTGGTCGGCGCTGAGCGGCCCATACCTCGCGGCGGTCACGTTCTCCTCCACCTGCGCGGCCGATTTGAAGCCAGGTATCGGCACCGCCTCGGGGTGCTTGCCCCATATCCAGCCGAGCGAACCCTGCGCCACGCTACGCCCATCTTCCGTCAGTATTCCGCGTATCAGGTCGATCTGTCGCAACCGCAGCGCCGCCGTCCCATCACCCAAGTTAAGGCTGTGCCTCCCGTCGTCCTCAGGAAATGTGGTGTTGGGAGTGAACTTGCCGGTAAGAAACCCGCCATTCAGAGGACTGCGGATCACGCTCCCCAGGCCGAGCTCCCTTGTAAGCTCGATCATCTTCGAGGCATCCCACGTGATGTTCATCCTGTACTGGACCGTCGCGCAGTGCGCGCCCTCCGCGAACACCCGCGCCCGCTCAGGGTCATCCGTGCTCCACCCATACCACCTGATCTTCCCCTCCTCTACCAGCCGCTCCAATATGTCGCGCACCTCGCCCGCCTGCTCGGCCGGATACTCGCCGTTGTGGAAGTGGTACAGGTCAATATAATCGGTGCGCAGCCGTCGCAGGCTTCCCTCGCATGCCGCCCTTATCTCCCCATACGTCATCGGCAGCTCGCGGTCGAAGTACACCTCCTGGAGCTCCTCGCTGAACACCGTAGCGAACTTGGTCGAGAGCACCACTTCGTGCCTGCGCCCCTCCAGCGCCCGCCCCAATGTACGCTCGCTATGCCCCGCGCCGTAATTATTGGCCGTGTCAACGAAGTTGGCCCCTATATCCAGGGCACGGTGTATACCGCGTATCGACTCGGCATCATCGACAGCGCCCCACCCGAAGGGCTGCCGCTCTTCTCCCGTTACCCGGATCGCCGGCCCGCCCATCGCCCAACAGCCCAACCCTACAGGGCTAACTACCAGGTCGCTCTTCCCCAATCTATGTCTCTCTAACTGACTCACTTCAGCCTCCAATTCCAATACAGGAAATCGCGTGCGCGACGGGGGATCTGCGCCGCGCCACACTCTATATACCGCCCACCTCCTGCGCAGGTTCTACGGGCTAAAATACACAAGCCGTGCCTCCTGCACCGGCATTGGCGTATGCAACACGATAGAACCCAGCGATTTAGGCGCGAACCTCGGCAGCGTCACCATCTGCGCCAGCGGACTTCGCGGATCGAAGAACGTCATCATGTTGGTCCCACGCTCGCGCCACAACCACCGCGCCGACTCCCACAAAAACCTCCCAGCTTCGGTCTTCCCAGGCGCACACCAGATCCGTTCAGCGCTGATCCGGCGGGTCACTCCACCAGGAGGAATCACCCTCAGAAACACGTTCGCTACACGTATCAGGCCGGGCAAGCGCACCACGTGGTCAGTGGTCAATTCCCCACGCGCCGTAAGCGCCATCCCGGCCTCGATGTTACCCGCGCTATCCACGGCCACCATGTATTCGTGCACCGGATGCCCCAGCACCCTGGCCGACCGCCACTCTTTCAGCTGGTCCGCCGTCTGGGGTGGGTACAGGTTGTACTGATGGTAAAAGCTGCTCTCCTTCTCTTCGATCTCCCCTAACTCCCCATCCATTGCGGGCCTTACCAGCAGCCCATCTACCGGCTTCGGCGGGCTTGTACGCATCCTCACTACACCTACCTGCGAGCGTCCATCGATCCTGCCGTTGCTCCACTTCACTGCCGTATGCAACGATCCCGTGTTCCCACCCTGTATCCCCGCGAAGATAATGCCTTCCTTCCCGGCTTGCTCAAATTGCCGCCGCGCCACCTCCACGCGCCACGATCCCAGTCTCGCGGCGATCCCACGCCGCCGGTACTCCGGGTGCACGCTCAAGCTGTTGAAATAAGCATAAGGCAGTAGTTCCCCTTCATACAGGCACTCCCCGAAGTGCGCCAACCCCATACCAACCAACCCATCGTGGTCGCCTGCCTCCGCCACCACGCCCACCATGCTGGGGTGAAGGGCGCGCAAGACCTCGTAAGGGTCGTGTAGAAACTGTGTGAAGAACGCGACCCGCCCTGTGTCAGGCGTCTCCCTGTTCAACCGCTCAAGCGCCGGTCCATCCCTCGGCCCCATCTCTCGTAGCCTGATGTTATCTTGCATACCCCACGCCTCCATCAACAGATGAACTCCCCACGCACCACGAATGGTATTGTATACTACCGGAAGCCATTTGTAGCCTCGCCCCTGCCGGACAAGTGCCATCCGATAATGAGATCCTTGAGTCGAATTGGCAACTATTCTCGTATGTCGTGCGGGAAATTAAGGAAGCTGGAAACCTGGCCTACATTCTGGCCCGAACGCTAGAGAGGCTCAACACCTGACTTATAGGAGACAAGGCAATGACAACTCAAGTAGTAGAAGCTGATATCATCCTACAGCGCATGGGCAACGCCCTGGCCGATCAGGCCGTACTGGTGGATGGCGCGGGCAAGATATTCACGGCGCTACTGGCATATAACCTCCAGGACAATCGCATTGGCTGGTGTGAGGTATTCGTCCAGGACCAACCGGGGCCGATGGTTGACGACCCGATCCTGCATATCGAGACCAATGTGTCACAAGGGATGCTGAAGCCTGACAGCGTGAGCATGACTCCTTATGGCAATGACCTGCACATCCGCCAGAGCGTACACGCCACCTGGGACGCTCCTGGCCCAGGAGAGATACAGCCGCGCATAATAGCCCTATCTGAGTATGTACTGGTCGGGGTGTGGACCCCGCTGGCAGCGCCCCCACCCCCGCCCTACCCGATGCCGTGCGTACCCCCGCTAAACCGCCCTTACTTCGACCCTAACAGGGTGGTAACGAGAGCGGAGATAGCCAAGATCGTAGCTGTCGCCGCAGGACTACCCGACCCGCCGGCAGGACAGCAAACCTTCGAAGACATACCTGAGGGTAGCACCTTTTGGCAGTGGATAGAAGCTCTTGCCGCGGCAGGTGCAATCGGCAGTTTTCCGTGTGAGAGCTAAATCAGAGGTTTCGCCGAGCGTTGCGTTTGGAGCTACGGAAGCTTTTTTGGAGGCATAGGCCATGACCGATGCTTTTCTAGTCACCACGGCTGTGACCATCGTGCTG
This sequence comes from Chloroflexia bacterium, assembly GCA_049580985.1. Classification (GTDB taxonomy): domain Bacteria; phylum Chloroflexota; class Chloroflexia; order QHBQ01; family JADMIH01; genus JADMIH01. The sequence continues at coordinate 482 of JBAURA010000436.1, read as the reverse complement.
GCCCTTACGGGATACATGGCGGCCTACTTCAACAACCTCCGCATCTCTCAGCGTAACCAACGCCTGGAAAGAATCAGCAAACAACTGGGCGAGCTTTACGGCCCCCTCTACGGCCTCACCAACTCAGAAAACGCCGTCTTCAGTGTATTCCGAAGCAAATACAGACCTGGGGTGCACTTCTTCAGCGAAGAAGACCCGCCCACCGAGGCGGACCTCGAAGCCTGGCGGTTATGGATTACCACCGTCTTCGCACCCATCAACAATCGCATGTACGAGCTTGTCCTGACCAAGTCCGATCTCCTCATCGAAACCGAAATGCCCCAGGTCCTTAGAGACTTGTGCGCGCACGTCGTCGGCTACCAACTGGTCATGAAGGAGTGGGAGCGGGGCGACTTCTCCGAGAACATGTCCCTGCTACCCTTCCCCCAGGCCGAGCTCCTCGCATACGTATCCGACTCCTACAACGCCCTCAAGAGTGAACA
>JBAURA010000435.1:0-4289 GCA_049580985.1 Chloroflexia bacterium | reverse complement strand
TACGTAGGACGAGTATAGCTCGTGCTTGATCTGTTCGTTTAGCGCATCTTGCACCTTTGGCTTGATCATAATTGCCTCCTGGTGGAGTAGTATCCACCTCTATTCTATCATAAAGAAAGACCGGCCCAGGGCCGGTCCTCCTATATTGCTGTTATTACGGTTTCAGTACGACTTTTACACATCCATCTTCCTTTTTGTTGAATATGTCGTACCCGTGCGGGGCTTCGTCCAATGGCAGCCGGTGGGTGATGATGTCGTCGGTCACTACTTTGCCCGACCGGATTAGCTCGAGCAGGTGGTCTATATAGTTGTGGACGGGTGCCTGCCCTATGCCTGTGATCTTCACCCCTTTGTCGAACATCTGGCCGAGGGGGAAGTTGTCGTAGGTGCCGGCATACACGCCCACCACCGTTACCGTGCCGGCACGCCTGACCGCGCTCATGCACTTGTTCAAAACGTCGGTGCTACCCACCTGGTGCTTGATCGCTACGTCCACGATCCTCTCCAGCACGCCGGTGTCGTGTTCGGCTTCCATGCCGACCGCGTCTATGCACACGTCGGCCCCGCGCCCGTTCGTCATCTCGCGTATGCGCTCTACCGGGTCTTCGTCGTCCACGTCTATCGTCTCGGCGTTCGCCACCTTACGCGCCATATCCAGCCGGTATCCCTGTCTGTCGAGGGCGATCACCCGCCCCGCACCCTGTAGCCACGCCGATTTCAGCGCCATCAAGCCTACCGGCCCGCTCCCAAAGACCGCCACCGTCTCGCCGCCTTTTAGCTGCGCCCAGTCCACGGCGGCCCAGCCTGTGGGCAGAATATCGGTGGCGAAGAGCACCTGCTCGTCGGTCAGCCCGTCGGGGGCCTTGCGCGGTCCGAAGTCGGCGTATGGCACGCGCACGGCCTCGGCCTGACCTCCCTCGTACCCGCCATACAGGTCGGTGTAGCCAAATAGCGCGCCACCCTTCTCCTTCAGCAGGCCACCTTCCGGCCCGTAGTTGGGATTCGAGTTTTCGCAGTTCACGGGCGAATTGTTAGTACAAAAGAAGCACCGTCCGCAAGAGATAGGGAAAGGCACGACCACGCGGTCTCCCTTCTTGAGATTTTGCACCTCGGAGCCGACCTCCTCGACGATGCCCATGAACTCATGTCCGAGCGCCATGGGCCTGGGCTGTGGAATCAGGCCGTTGTACATATGAAGATCGGAGCCGCAAATGGCGGTGAGAGTGACGCGCACGATTGCGTCGCGTGGGTCCTCGATTCGTGGATCTTCCACGTTATCGATGCGCACGTCCTTAGGCTTGTGAATTACCAGCGCTTTCATTGTGTTATCTCCTGTTCTGGTTGGATGGAGTAGTAGATTGAAGGGAAGACTTAATCAATCTTTGTGCCACTGATTCTTTTCCGGGCCATTTAACTATTGACGCGCCCCGCAACCTCTGCTAGAATCGGACCACTACTGTGCGCGGTGCACCCATTAAGTAAGCGCGCAGTCTCGGCGTCCAGGTCGCGAGGCGGTTATTCTGTTTCGCGGGCTGCGGCATAGCCGCATCCAATCCCACGGCGGGAGCAAGGAATAGAGAGGAGACAGTTCCCATGCAAGCAGAAGCAGAGTGGTATAGCAAGGCCTCCCCAGGCGCCGGGGCCGGCGGAAAGGCGCGGCCTGGCCTCGCCCGCAAGCTGGCGGTCGGGTTCCTGGTAGGCGCATCGATCATGTCGGCCGGGCTGGCGTGGGCAAGCGCGCCCGTCCCATCCACCACGCAATCCGCCCCGGCGGCGGCTACGAACGCCAGCAAGCTGTACGGGCAGTTGGACCAGAAGGTAGCCAATGCCTCGCCCGACACACGGCTGCGCGTGATCGTCCACCTGAAGGAGCAGGCCGACCTCAGCACCTGGCCCTCCAACGACCGCGCGGGGGCCATCCGCAAGTTGCAGGGCGTGGCCGCTCGCACCCAGCCTGGCGTTATCAGCGCGATGCAAGCCGCCGCCGGCGTCAACATATACCAGCGCTACTGGATCTTCAACGGGTTCGCGGTCGAAGCGCCCGTCGCCAGCCTGCGCCAGCTAGCCCAGCGCGACGACGTTGACTACATACTCGAAGACGGCTACATGTACGCTCCAAAATTCGAGCCTGTTTTGGTGCCGGACGACCCGACCGCCAACTGGAATATCTACCAGGTGCGCGCCCCTGAAGTGTGGGCGCTCGGCTATGACGGCGCGGGCCGCGTGCTTGCCAACATAGACAGCGGTGTCGAGGGTAGTCATGAGGCGCTTGCGACGCGCTGGCGCGGTATTGGCAGCGGCACCCCAGCCAACTCATGGCTAGATCCCTACAATCTCAGTCCAAGCTTCCCCAGCGACCCGGATGGGCATGGGACCCACACGATGGGCACAATCGCGGGCTACCAGGGCAACAGTAGCGGCCAGAATGAAATAGGCCAGGCGAAAGGCGCGGAGTGGATCGCCTGCCGCAACTACGATGCCACGGGCAAGGGGCCATTCAGCTACATACACAGATGCTTCGAGTTTATGGCCGACCCTGACGGCGACCCCGACACCAACGACCAGCCCGATGCCGTCAACAACTCTTGGGGCGATGCCAATGCCTACCAGTACCCCGACCTGGAGTGGTGGGGCGATATCGAAGCCTGGCGCGCCGTGAACGTCATCCCGGTCTTCAGCAACGGCAACAGCGGCCCACAGGGTTACACCGTCGGCTATCCCGGCGGCTATCCTATCGCGATTGGCACGGGCGCTGTCTCCCAGGCCAGGCTCATTGCCGGCTTCTCCAGCCGGGGGCCCGCGCTCAACCTACCTCCCATCAACAATCCTGCCTACTGGGACCGCACCAACTGGGGCCTCATCAAGCCGGACGTAGTCGCGCCCGGGGTGAACACACGCTCCAGCTTGCCGGGTAATACGTACGGCAACATCAGCGGTACCTCGATGGCCGCGCCACACGTGGCGGGCATGGCGGGCCTCCTACGCCAGATTCGTGGAGACTTGACCGTCAACGAGTTCCATAACATCATCAAAGAGACAGCCTTCTTCAGCCCGACCTGGGGCACGCTCCCCAACAACAACTACGGCTGGGGCGAGATCGACGATTACGCAGCCGCTATCTACGTGCGCGACGCGGGTGCGATTATGGGTACCGTCATGGACGAGGCCTGTGACGTGGAGGTAGTGGGCGCGCAGATGTGGGTCTATAAGCCCTGCGCCGACGCCAACGCCAATGGCGAGTGTGGCATACGCAAGCTGACCTCGGACAACAACGGCTCCTACCGCACCATCCTGGCGGCAGGCACCTACACCGTTACGGTGAGCGCGCCCGGCTTCTACGGGCAGGCGTTCAATACCACCGTCATGTCCACAACCACCAATACCGTGCCGATCATGCTCATGAAGATGCCCAGCGGGACCGTCATGGGCACAGTTACCGACGGCACGAACCCCGTGGCCGGCGCTGTTCTCTCGATTGACGGCCTGCCAGGCATCTGGACCACGACCAATGCGTCGGGACAGTATACCCTGATGAACGTGCCCGCAGGCAACTTCACGATACGCGCCGACCTGTGCGGCTACGCCACCGCCATGGCGAACGTGACCGTGACCTACCCCGGTACGCTCACGCAGAACCTGGTTATGGCCCCGGCCACTACGCTCCTCTTCGACGACTTTGAGGACGGCGACCTCGCCGACTGGACCGTGACGGGCGGCTTCACCAACACCGCGATCTGGCACAACTCCACCTTGCGGCCCTTCCCGCCCAGCCTCCGCTCGGCACGCGCCGGGCGCACCGATCCTCCCTACTTCTACACGGGCAACTCCAATACGCACATGGCGACGGCTAACTCGTTCGATACGTCCGCTGCCTACAGGGTGTGGCTCAGCTTCAACCTGTACGACGATGCGGAGAGCGAGTACGACGTCGTCAGGGTGACGATATCGACCGACGGTGGGGCGACCTGGCCTGAGTTCGGCGCGAACAACGGCACCGTGTTCGGGCAGGCCAGCCCCGTGCACGGCTGGCAGACCATCTGCCTCGACGTAACGCGCTTCCAGGCCGCGCAGATGAAGTTCCGCTTCCGGTTCTCGCCGGATGGAAGCAACTGGAACAACGAGACCTTCGAAGGCCCGTCGGTGGACAACGTGCGCTTGAGCATGGCCGGATCGCCCGGTACGCCGCTGCCTGCCCAAACTCCCACGCCGGGCACCCCGATCCCGTGCGTCGTCGCCAGCCCCACGCCCACGGCGTGCACGCTAGAGTTCACGGACGTGGAGGAAGGCTC
>JBAURA010000434.1:0-2332 GCA_049580985.1 Chloroflexia bacterium | reverse complement strand
TTTTTATGGATTGCTCTAATAATCTATATCGGCGCGTAGGCCGCGACCTTCCTTCGTCTCGTCGTTCTCGTCGCCCGCGTCCCCCAGGTCGTCAATCGTGATGCGCGTGCCTGAGCCGTCCCCGCCTCCCGCCTCACTCACTTCGTCCTGGATCTCGATGCGCTGCGCCTTCCCCTGTGATGGGCTGTAGCGCCCGCTGCCCCACGTGCCCTGCGGGCCACGCACCGTCCCCTTCTTATCCCCTGCCTCGCTAAATGCCCCTTCGATGCCATCGCCCACCGCGCTCAGCAGCGAGCGCAACGCCAGGAAGCTCTCAAGCACGGCGGCCCGCGCATGCTTCTGCGTCTCCTCCGGCAGTATCGCCATCGGCAACTGCACCAGCGCGGCGGGCAGCTTCACGAGCATGGCTGCCACGCTCTCCAGCGTGCCCTTTACCCCGCCCTCCTTAGGCTCCTCCATGTTGGCAAACTCGGCGTCCCACGCCATCTCTTCCTCAGAGCGCCGTGAGGCGCTGCCTGTAGCTTCTTTGTTTGAATAGTCCATGTAATTCTCCTGGGCTGGAATTAAGTTCGGATTGCACCCAATTATACACAATTGCCCTTCAACCGACTTCTACAAGATGCCGCTAACAGCTATGGGCAAAATCGCGGCGATACTCATCCCGACCAATGCACCCACCAGCGTACCGGCCAGGTTCACCACATCGTTGTTGATCCATCGCACGCCGCGTACCAGCGTTGTTGCCGTTCCGCATTTATGTACGCGGCTCTCGGTAGGCTTGTTGCAGGATGGACACACGTACTGGGCCTGCACCGTAGCCCCTAGAACACTGTCGACCAGCATACCCAAGGCGCCCCCGGCCAGGGCGGCCAGTAGTAGCGATCCGCATTGAAACGATAGGAAAAGGAACGGCATTATCAAGTTATCAAAGTCCACCAGGCACAGCGCAATGGCAGCAAGTCCAATCAAGCCTGCACCCAACAGAGCTACAACGCTCCCCAGCACCGTCACTCCCCCCGATGTGCCTGCCTGCACCTTCCGCCAGGTGGTTACGAGGCGTGGGCTGGTCCGGCTTAATACACCGATCTCCGTGGCCCATGTATCGGCGCTAGCGGCTGCTAGCGCGCCTACGAATGCTCCGAATAACAATCCGACCGTCACTAGCTGCGACTCCTTTATCAGGTCTGCCGTTGGCCTCGCAACGCCCGCCCCCAATGCCGCTACCGCCGCCACTCCACCATTAGCCAGTACCTGCCAGGCATCCAGCCTGCCACCCTTCTCAAACGCCTCCGAAGCCCGCTGCTTGCGCGGGTCATGCCTCCCCACGAACGACAACAGGCTGGACGACACGAAGAACACTACCAGCAACACCGCCCACCCAGGTCCGCCAAACCCGAAGATTGTGCCCCCGACCAGACAGGCCGCCACCGCGCCATCCCAGGTAAGCGCCCGCGCCCGGTAACCCAGGTAGCCGATTACCCCAGCGATTACATAAGAGAGCGCTAGATCCATAGTTAATAGTAGCGAGTGGCAAGCAGTCGGCCTTGCCCGCAAACCTAACCTCCGACTTAAAGGAGGTTCAATCAAAGGTTAGGTTTGCATACACAAAAGGTGGATTATGTAGGGCGGGTCCCCGTGCCCGCCCCTACATCTCTAAATTCGTTCCTGCCCAGCCAGCTTCTTCAGCGCGGAGATCAATGCGCTGGTGTCGTCGGGTTTGCCTACGCCTATGCGGATGTGGTTGGGGAGCCACCTGTCTGCTATCGGCTTGACCAGGATGCCCTCCTCTTGCAAATGCCTCTGGATCGTCACCGCCTGCCCGCGCAACACCTGGCACAGCATGAAGTTCGCGCCGGAGGAGTAGGGCTGCACCAGGTTCAGCTTGCGTAGCTGCCGGAAGAGCCTCCCGCGCTCCAGCCTTAGCCGCCGCACCCTGCCCAGCAGGTTCTCGCGGTCCTGCAACGAAGCGATGCCCGCCAGTTGGGCCGCCCGGTTGAGACCACCCGGCGTCGCCAACCTCTGTAAGCGCGCCACCACCCGGTTCGACGCCAATGCATAGCCCACCGGCAGACCGTGCAGCCCCGCCCACGGCCCGAACGAGCGCAGCACCACCAGGTTGTCGAACTCGGTCACGAAGGGCGCGACGGTGCGGTCGCAGAACTCGAAATAGCTCTCATCCACGAGCACCCACACACCCGTCTGCAACAGCCTGATAACGGCGCTGTGGTTCGTCACGCTCCCGGTCGGGTTGTTGGGCGACGATAGCGCCACCATCTTGATATTGCTCTGTCGCCTCATGGTCGTGATGATCGCGTCGGGGTCTATATCGAAC
>JBAURA010000433.1:0-5301 GCA_049580985.1 Chloroflexia bacterium | reverse complement strand
GTATACGCCTTGCCGTCGAGGTCGGACACTTCGATCAGCAGTTCGGAGATGGGGTAGCCCTGCTGAGGGAGGCCGCCATGCGCGTCCCAGTAGTCGAGGAAGAGGCCGCGCACGGTCTTGTTCGTTTCAGGGAAGGTGCGGCTGCCGTTGCCTGGTATGGTCGGGCTGCCGGGCTGGCTGGTCGGCGTGGGGTTGGGCTGGGGCTGGCTCGGCCCGACCAGGCGGAAGAGCGTGCCGTCGGTGTAGCCACCCCCCTGCATGTACCAGAGCGCGCCGTCCGGGCCTGTCTCGACATCCATGTTGGCGGTAACCGTGCGCAGGCGGGTGGCGGCGGTAAGCTCGGTGCGGCCGGCATTGGGGGTAAAGTGGTAGAGCTCGCCGTCGTACACCGCCATGAAGATGTGGCCTTTCCACTGGGGGATGCTGTCGCCGTTATAGACGACGATGCCGGTGGGAGCCATGCAGCAATCCTGGCCTGTGGTCCACAGGGGCTTGATCGTATTGAACTCGGGATCGGGGTTCGCGCCGTCGCAGGGGTAGTTCGACCGCCAGCCGTAGTTGTACCCCGCCTCGATGCGGTTCATCTCGTCGTCGCAGCCGGGGCCGTTCTCTGATGCGAAGATGCGCCCCGGCACGAGCGGATCGAAGGTGAAGTCGAAGCTGTTGCGTAGGCCGATAGCATACAGCGACGGCAACGCGCCGGGCGTGTTGAAGCGGGGGTTATCGGGCGGGAAGGAGCCGTCGGGGCGTATGCGGTGGAGCTTGCCCTGCTTGGCGGCCACATCCTGGGAGTTGGCGGCGAAGGCGTTATCCCCGATGGTGATATAGAGCATCTTGTCGGGGCCGAAGTGGATGTTGCCGCCCACGTGGTTGCCCGCCGTCTGCCTGGAGGTGAAGATGGTGGTGGGATCGGAGCCTACGCCGTCGCGCTCGACGAAGCGCACCACGCGATTTTCTAGGGGATCGCAGCCGCCGCTTTCACCGCAGGTGTAGTAGACATAGATGTAATGGTTGGCGGCAAAGTCGGGGTCAACAGCGATGCCAAGGAGGCCGCGCTCGCCGTTGTCATCGACTTTGAACTCGATCACCGGGGTGGAAGGGCGATTGCCGTTCGCCAGCAGGCGCACTTTGCCGTCTTTCTCGGTATAGAAAAGCCTGCCCGACGGATCGAAGGCCATAGCGGTGGGGAGGTGCATGTCCCCCAGGACGCGCTCGATACGCACGCCCGCCGGCAGGTCTTCGAGGGGCGGGCGGCCCACCTGCACCGCGCCCGCTTGAGCGTTGGGCGCGGCGGCGGCAGGGTATGTGACCACGATCAGCAGGAGGACGGCGGTGAGGAGCAATCGGAATACGCGCATTATTTACCTCGTTCTAGCGTGCGGGGAATGGGCAGTTATGTATCAGCAATAATTATACCCCGCTTCAAGAAGGAGAGTTCGTTCAGATGGCATAAATACACAAGATATAGGGTGCTATAATCTCGCTTAGAGGGAAAGAGGGACGATCATGCAAATCATCTCGCAACGGGTATTACCCGACACTGGCAAAATACCAACCATACCGCCACCCCTGAAATGGGCGGGTGGCAAGAGGTGGCTGGTGCCCCACCTACACGCGGTTTGGGGCAAGCATCAGCATCGTAGACTCGTGGAGCCGTTTGTGGGTGGTATGGCCGTAACACTGGGGTTGAAGCCCGAAAGCGCGCTTTTGAACGATACCAACCCGCACCTGATCAATTTCTATAGCTGGCTCAAATCGGGGTTAGTGGTGACCATCGAAATGGAAAACGATCAGGACCAATATTACCGGCATAGAGAGCGCTTAAACCAGTTGATACGAGAAGGAGAGGGAGATAGCCAGGAAGCTGCCGCTCTCTTCTACTATCTGAACCGGACGGGGTTCAACGGGCTATGCAGGTTCAACAGCCGGGGCGAGTTCAATGTGCCCTTCGGCAAGTATAAGACTATCGCATACACGCGAGACTTCACACGTTATAGGCCGGCGCTGGCCCACTGGGAATTAAAGGTGGGGGATTTCAGCAAGCTCAGAGTAGAGCCAACGGACTTCTTGTACGTCGATCCAGCTTATGACGTGGAGTTTACTACGTACAGCGCGGGCGGCTTTTCCTGGGCTGACCAGGTAAGGCTTGCGCACTGGCTGGCTCAATTGCCCAATCCAATCGTCGCATCGAACCAGGCTACGCCACGCATCCTTGATCTTTACGATAGCCTGGGCTTCGACATCAGCATCCTGGATGCACCGCGCATGATCTCATGCACGGGTGACAGGACCCCGGCGAAAGAGATGCTTGCGACGCGAGGCATTTGAGCCAGGGACCCGCCTCAATCCTTCTTGGTATTCCCAGGCACAGCCAGCATGCGCTCTATAGCCAATCGTGCCGGGCCGATTATGTCGGCGGGCACTTCCACCTGGGGCTGCATGTCGCGCAAGGAGTTGCGGAGCTTCTCGATGGTGATCTGCTTCATGTAGCGGCAGACGGCGGCGCGGTCGGCGGGCACGAAGGCATGGTCCGGGTTCTCCTTCTGGAGGCGGTGGAGGATGCCCGTCTCGGTGGCGACCAGGTGGGTCTTCTTGGGGGTATTCCGGGCGTGCTTGATCATCCCCTCGGTGGAGAGGACGAAGGTATTGTCCTGGGGGAGCTTGCCCGTCTGCGCGGCCCACACGAAGCGGCTGGTGCAGCCGCACTCAGGGTGGATCAGGAGGTCGGCGTCGGGGTATTGGGCCATCATCTCGTAGATCTCGGCGGTGCGTATCCCCGCGTGCACGTGGCACTCGCCCGCCCAGATCACCATGTTGTCGCGCTTCAGCGAGTCCTTGAGCCAGCTACCCAGGTACATATCGGGTAGGAAGAGGATCGTCTTCTCTTCGGGGATCGAGCGGATGACCGCCTGGGCGTTGCCGCTGGTGACGCAAATATCCGACTCGGCCTTGATGTCGGCGGTAGTGTTGACGTAGCTGACCACCACCGCGCCTGGATGCTGGGCCTTCCACTCGCGTAGCTGGGCCACGTTGATCGAGTCGGCCAGGGAGCAGCCCGCCGTCTCGTCGGGGATGATCACGATGCGGTTGGGGTTGAGGATCTTGGCGGTCTCGGCCATGAAGTAGACGCCGCAGAGCACGATCACGGGCGAGGTGGTCTTGGCGGCTTCCATGGCGAGGCCGAGGGAGTCGCCCACGAAATCTGCTACGTCCTGCACTTCGGGCACCTGGTAGTTGTGGGCCATAATCACGGCCTGGCGCTCTTTGGCAAGCTCCCGCACCTCTGCTTGCAGGCGCTTTACGTCCTCCGGGTCCTGCTGGAAGAAACGTAGTAATGCGGGGTGAATTCTATTTTGGATTTTGGTCGCCCCGAGGGCACCCGGATTTTGGATTGTTTCCGTCTGCTGTCCATCGTCCATCGTCCATTGTCCATCGTCCGTGGTCGTCGTGTCCATCAAACTATCTCCAGGGAGAAATCTAGGGAGCCTGCCGAGTGGGTCAGCGCTCCGAGGGATATGTAATCGACGCCTGTGAGGGCTACCGCGCGCAGGTTAGCGAGGGTAATGCCGCCACTGGCTTCCAGTTTGGCGCGGCCCGCCACGTACTGGACGGCTTCGCGCATGGCGTCGGGGGTGTGATTGTCCAGCATGATGATCTCGGCGCCGGAGGCGAGGGCTTCGTCCAACTCGGCGCGGTTAGTCACCTCCACCTCGATCTTCTGGGCAGGACCGACGCGCGTGCGTGCGCCCTCGACGGCGGCGCTGATCCCACCGGCGGCTCGAATATGATTATCCTTGATAAGAACGGCATCGTCCAGCCCGGCGCGGTGGTTGCGGCAGCCTCCTACGCGCACGGCGTACTTTTCGAGGGCGCGATGGCCGGGGGTGGTCTTGCGGGTGTCGAGGACCGTGGCGGCTGTGCCTTCGACCGCTTCCCTGGCACGATGGCTCATGGTGGCTACCCCCGACAGGCGTTGCAGGAAATTGAGGGCAGTGCGCTCGCCGGTGAGGATGGCGCGGGCGGGGCCGGTGATGCGGGCCACCTCGCGGCGATCGCCCCAGGAGCCTTCTTCGGCCAGGGCTTCGACATGGACACGGGGATCAAGGAGCGCGAACACGGCTTCCACGACGGGCATTCCACAGAGGACGCCGGAGGCCTTCTGGAGGATGACGGCTTGCCCCTGGTTCTCGGCGGGCACGGTCGATTCGGTGGTGATGTCGCCGCGCCCGATATCTTCGGAGAGGGCCAGGCGGATAATGGCTTCGACTGCGTCGTTATAGCCCATTTCGGATTTCGGATTTCGGATTTCGGATTGCTTATCTAGTTGCAATGTGGAACCTCCTCAAATTGGGCGTTGGTGTGGCGTCGCCAGACTATGCGCCCGCGCCATTCGGGGCGTGTTTCGGGGTAGTCGGCACGGTAATGTCCGCCCCGGCTCTCGGTGCGCAACAGGGCAGAGCGGGCAGCCAGGGCTGCTACCAGTTGGCCCGGTTGATCGGTTGTGTTCGGATCGGGTAGATCGGTTACGAGAGATTGCATTTCGGACGCGGCCCGCGCCACGCCCAGGTCGTGATCAAGGCGGGCGCAAAGGTCATCGTCGGAGACGAAGGACGGTGGACGGTGGACGGTGGACGGTGGTTCCAAGTTCCTGGTTTCTGGTTCCTGGTTTCCCTCTAGAAACACATCTGATTGTGCTCCGTCCATCGTCCATCGTCTATCGTCCATCGTCCCCACAGGCAGCGCGCTCAAAGGCCAGGAGGCGCAAGCGGTGGGGTGGTCGGTGAGGGCTGCCAGGGCGGCGCGGCGGCCAAATACCAGGCATTCCAGCAGGGAGTTGGAGGCGAGGCGGTTCGCGCCCTGCACGCCGGTGCACGCTACCTCCCCGGCGGCGTAGAGTCCAGGAAGGGTAGAGCGACCGTCTACGTCTGTGCGGATGCCGCCCATGCAGTAGTGGGCAGCGGGAGCTACCGGGATGAGGTCGCGGGCGAGATCGAGGCCGTACTCGGCAAGCTGCTTCTTGATGGAGCCAAAGCGGTCGCTGACGGAAGGGTCAAGGTGGCGCATGGTGAGGTAAACAGGCCCGTACGCCTTCAGGTGGCGGGCGATGGCGCGGGCCACCACGTCGCGCGGGAGGAGCGGATCCACGACCTGGTAGCCTTCGTGGTCCACCAGCAGAGCGCCGTCGCCGCGCAGGGCCTCGGTAAGCAGGAAGGAGGGCGCATCGGGGAGATCGAGAGCGGTGGGGTGGAACTGGACAAACTCCAGGTCGGCGAGGGCCGCGCCCGCCCACCAGGCGAGGGC
>JBAURA010000432.1:0-6845 GCA_049580985.1 Chloroflexia bacterium | reverse complement strand
GGCTCAGGCGAGAAGGTCACCCTCAAGCTCGTCGCCAAATACGGCGATGCCTGCAACATCGGCGGCATAGACCCTGCCGTCTATCGCCACAAGTTCGACGTGCTCCGCGCCCACTGCGACGACGTTGGCCGCGACTACAACACGATCATCAAATCCGCCGAGATCTTCACCTACCTCACCCTCCCAGGCGTCACCCCCGAACAGGCCACCGCCCATGCCCGCCGAGGCGCCGCCGACCTCCTCGGCAGAGAAGTCTCCCTCGAAGAGTTCCGCGCCAACAGCTTCGTCGGCTACCCCCAGGGCATCATCGGCTCACCCCAGGAAATTATAGATATCTACAGCCGCGTCATCGATGCCGGGGTCGAGTACATCATCGTCTACCTCAACGACGTAGTCCACCTCGAAACGCTCCAGGCCTTCGCCGTAGAGGTCCTCCCAGCCTTCAAATAACTCACCCTGATCTCGACCTGTGCGCGCTTTTCACAAACTCCCGCACCAGTACTGTAAGTACTTCGATCTCGCTAATATCTCACGTCTTATCTAAAGCATAAGCTATATCCACAACGTGGTTCGGCAGAAACGACCCAACAAGGTATCGCAGCGCCTCCTGGCGGTCTTCTCCGCCTTCGTCGCTCAAAAGCAGTTGCCCGCAAAAGGCCGCGATATCCTCAACGATCCTCTCGTAACGGTAATACGCCAGGGCCATCGCATCAACCTCCGCATGTCCGTACCCCTCGTAGAACTTCACCTCTTCATGTGCGTTCTTCCACACGCCGCCAATACCCGCGCCTATAAACATCAGATCGCGCTCTTTCGGTGCCAGGATGAGCGTGTCCCAGTCAACGATGTACAATGACCCATCTGCGCCGATCAGCACATTCCCTGCATGGATGTCACCGTGACACAACACACATTTCAGCGACCGCTCCCGAAGTTCTTTGCCCAATTCTTCGGCACGCCCCACGAGGTCGGAGATGATACCCCGCCTGCTTCGCAAAAACGCCGCCACTTCCGCCGCAATAGGATCGTCGTAAGCCATTTCCTCGGCGCTCGCCTGGAACGTCCTGACCATATCGCGCCAGTGGGGGCCATAAGTCTCCTGCGGGACCCGCTCCCTCAGCGCCCACGGCAATACCGCCGTATGTATCCCTTTCAGTGCCGCTCCAAGCTCCTGCCAGTGCCGGTCCGGCATCTGCACCTCAAACCCGTTCCTTCCCTCAACGAACGGATAGAGGCTCACCGTGAACCCCTCCACCTGCGTCCAGAGTTGGCCTGCCAACGTTTCCACCGGGGTAATGATCTGCTCTATCCCCTGGTCCCTCAGGAATCGAGGCATCGCTACGGTCAGTTCGTCAAATACGCCGCCTCGCAGCTTCACGAAGTACGGCGTACCATCTTCGCCCGCCGCCCGGTACACTGCCGTATTCACGTCCGCTCCCAGCGGCAGAAAAGCGACCTGGACGATCTCCAATCCATAGCCATTCCGCAAACACGACACGAGCTTTTCGTCTGGCAAGTCCGGCTTCTCTAGCATCCTTACCCTAACCTCCAGCGTCAGCCCCTACATGTCCCCGATACCCCTTCGCACCTCTCTGCGCCCTCTGCGGTGAATTCCTATTCCGCATTCCACACTCCGCATTCCGCATTCCTAACTCTCCTTAGCCCTATTATGCAGCTCATACAACACCCCCAGTGCCTCCAAAGGCGACATCTCCTCCGGCCTCAACCCCCTCAATTCCTCCCGCAACGGGTCCGGCCCCGTGCCAAAGCTCATCTGTACCTGTCCGCCCCGATCCATAGGGGCTTGCATAGCCTTCCGCCTCGCCTCCTTCCCTCCACCCCTCTCCAAGTCCTGCAAAATATCCTCGGCCCGCCGCAAGATCGCCCTCGGCAGCCCCGCCAGCCGCGCCACGTGTATCCCGTACGACCTGTCCGCCCCCCCAGGCACGATCTTGTGCAGGAACACCACCCGCTCCCCCTCTTCCGCCACCGCCACGTTCATATTCCTCACCCGAGGCAATATCTTCTCCAACTCCGTCAACTCGTGGTAGTGTGTGGCGAACAGCGTCTTAGCCCCCAGCCTCGGCGAATTGTGTATATACTCCACCACCGCCCGCGCAATCGCCAGCCCATCATAGGTCGAAGTCCCCCGCCCGATCTCGTCCAATATCACCAGCGACCTGTGCGTGGCGTGGTTCAATATATTCGCCGTCTCCTCCATCTCCACCATAAACGTGCTTCTCCCGGTAGCGATGTCGTCCTGCGCCCCTACCCGCGTGAATATCCTGTCCACCAATCCAATCGACGCCTCCTCGGCCGGCACGAACGCCCCCACCTGCGCCATCAACACGATCAGCGCCACTTGCTTGATATATACGCTCTTCCCCGCCATGTTCGGCCCCGTCAGCACGACGACCGCCGGCCCGCCCGCCCCGCTATCCAGGTGCGCGTCGTTCGGCACAAACTGCTCCTCCCTCAGCGTCCGCTCCACCACCGGGTGCCGCCCCTCCCGTATCTCGATCACCGTCCCATCGTCCAGCCTCGGCCTCACATACCCGTTCCTCACCGCCACCTCGGCCAGCCCGCCGAACACGTCCAGCAGCGCCAGCGACTCCGACACCTGCATCAACCTCGGCGCGCACCCCGCCACCTCCCGCAACACCTTCCCGAACGCCTCCCGCTCCAGCTCCACCAGCCTCTCCTGCGCGTTCAGGATCATATTCTCGTATTCCTTCAACTCCGGCGTAACATACCTCTCAGCTCCCACCAGCGTCTGCTTCCTTATATAGTCGCCCGGTATCGTTTCCTTGTTCGCGTTCGAGATCTCGATGTAATACCCGAACACCTTGTTGTATCCCACCTTCAGGCCCTTGATCCCCGTCTTCTCCTTCTCAGCAGCCTCCAACCCCGCGATCCACCCCTTCGCGTCCCTGGAAGCCGACCTCAGCGTATCGAGTTCCGGGCTGAACCCAGCCCTGATAGCGTCCCCACTCCCCAGCAACGCCGGCGGGTCGTCCGCGATAGCCCTCCCGATCAGCTCGCTTACATCCCCGCACTCCTGTATCCTGTTCACCAGCGCCCCCAGCACTCGTTTAGGATCGTGCTCCGCTATTCCCCCCGACTCCGCATTCCGCACTCCGCGTTCCACATTACCCAACAGTTTCCTTATCCCAGGCAGCCTATCCACCGCCGTCTTCAGCGCCACCATCTCCTTAGGCCCCGCCGTCCCCTGCACTGCCCGCGTCACCAGCCTCTCCAAATCGGGCAAGTCCTTCAGCGCCCCACGCAGCTCAGCCCGCATCACCGCGTCCAAAACGAACGCCTCCACCGCGTCCAACCGTGCGTTCAGCCTCCCCAGGTCCAACAGTGGCTGCCCCAGCCACCTCCCCAGCAACCTCGACCCCATAGGCGTCCGCGTCTCGTCCATCACCCACAGCAGCGAGTTCCGCCTCCCCCCATCTCCCCCCGGCCCCTCCGCGATCTCCAGATTCCGCCGCGTATGCGGGTCCAGCGTCATATACTGCTCGGTCGAATAAGTCACCAGCCGCGTCAACTGGTTCAATGCCGCCCGGTTATTCTCCCCGATATACCCCAGCAGCGCCCCCGCCGCCCGAATAGCCATCGGCAGCCGCGCGCACCCGTACGCCTCCAACGAAGAAGCCCCGAAATGCTTCAACAACCTCCCCCGCGCCCGCTCCAACACCCAATCCTCCACCTCAGTCCTCGTTATTGCGGAATGCGGAATGCGGAGTGCGGAATGCCCGTTCTGCCCATTTTGTACCCGCTCGTCGTAATTCGTAATTCGTAATTCGTAATTACCATCGTCTTTCGTCTTTCGTCTTTCGTCCTTCATCCCCTTCCCATCGTCCATCGTCCATCGTCCATCGTCCGCCGCAGGCATAAGAAGCTCCGCCGGCCTCAGCCGGTCGATCTCCTCCCACACCGCCGTTTCTAGCTCCGCCACGCTCCTCCTGATCTCCGTCGTCGCGAACTCCCCCGTCGTAATATCCGCGTATGCGATTCCGGCCCCTCCACTCTCCACCACCGCCGCCACGAGGTAGTTGTTCCGTCTCGCATCCAGCATCCCTGGCTCCGTCACCGTTCCCGGTGTGATCACCCTCACCACGTCCCTCTCGACAAGCTCCTTCTTTCCACCCACCTGGTAGTTCGGCACACCCGCTTCAAGCCGGTTCGCCGTCAGGCTCGACTCTTTCTTTCCCAGCCTGATCCGCCGTGCCGCCGTTTCCTCATCTACCGTCGGCGCGCTCAATTGCTCCGCCACCGCCACCTTGTATCCAGCCTGCACCAGCCGCGAGATATACCCCTCCGCCGAGTGGTAAGGCACCCCTGCCATCGGTATCCTCACGTCCTTGGAAGTAGGCCGCGAGGTAAGCACCACGTCACAAACGCGCGCCACTATAGCCGCGTCATCGTCAAACGTCTCGTAAAAATCGCCTAACCGAAAGAAAACAATCGTATCGGGATATTGGCTCTTTATCTTGAGATACTGACGCCTCAGGGGTGTTTCAGACAAAGGATTAGCCCTTCCGTTCTACTCAGGATGCCCTTAATATAACATACCGTGCCAGAATTATGGGAAGCTCTGAAAGATAGTCATATTTGCTCATGGGTTGGGATGCTTTTTGCCTGTCTCTTCGTGTCATCTTGTATCCGCAGACCACCTCACCCCACGACTCGCCTCCCCATAGAGAACACTGCCCGAATGGCGAGGTCGTTCTTCTTAACAACCACCAAATCCCCATCCCTACCCTCCCCGATTCTTCCTTTACTTCCCAGCTTTAACACCGCCGCCGTGTTGCTTGTCCAACAAGGCAATATCTCTTCCACCCCCAGCCTGAAATCCCGCACCCCACGCACAAACGCATCCCACAGCGTATGCACCCCCTTGCTCGTCCCCGCTCCCCCATCCGATGACACGGTTAGCTTATCCAACGGCCCTCCGCTCTCTCGATAATGCAGGTATGACTCAGCAAAATCGTCGTCAATTGTATCCATATCCACATACGCTCCTCTCTTAGCCAGCCTCACCGCGTCCTCGATAAGCGCCTTGCTTCGCGTAATATGCGTGGCATGTATCACGCGTGCAGGGATCTCCTCGTACTCGTCCAGCATCCTGTGCAAAATCCCCAGCTTCTCCTTCCCCGCCCCCGTATGAAAGTGCGTCACCCCCGCCTTCCCCGCCATCATCCCGCCCACCATCGCCTCCGATACTATCCGCGCCAGCTCCCCTACCCCCGGCTTGGACGACCTGTAGTCCGCGATTGCGATCTCCCCTACCCCGATCACTTTATCGATCACCACAACATCATCTCTCACCGACCCCGTAAACGTAACCGTAGGCACTTGAAAATTTCCCGTATAGATCCAGGTAGTAACCCCACCCTTTGTCTCTTGATCCCCAATCCCCGATTCCTGATCCCCGATCTCAAGCGCTCTTGCTTTCGCCAGCAGCGAAGTCAAGTGTCGCGTAGTCCCATCCGTCCCCAATATCCCCACGACCGTGGTGATCCCGGCCCCCAGGATGTCCCCAAGCACGATCTCCGGCATCCGCGTCTGCGGTCCCGCCTCCCCACCCGCCCCCAGTATATGCTGATGCGGGTCGATAAACCCCGGCAGCACCAGGCACCCCTCCGCCTCCACCACCTCCACCCCCAACCCCGTCGCCTCTAACGCCCTCAGGTCCACGTCCCCAACCCGCGCTATATGCCTGCCCGCCACCAGCACATCCCCCTTCCCCATTGCTTGCGGCCCGTAAACCTCTCCACCCCTGATCACAGTAAACATCGCCAACCTCCTCACGTGTGATACATGTGCGTGCACCCCAAATAATCTCCTCAGCCTCCGTCTTCTCCGCGATTCCAAGATATTATCCTTTGTGCTCTCTTTTTCTTTGTGGTTCAATCCCTAATCCCTGATCCCTAACCTCTGGTCCCTGATCCCTGATCCCCGACCCCAAGTATAGCAACCTGGCATGCTACTTGCATATTACGCAGCCGAGTGTGCCACCCACACATCGTGCTGGAAATACACCCCCGTCGTTGTAAATAGCTGTCGGGGCGGCACATTCCCAGGTACTAGCTGCTCACGTATACCCTATACGCTGGAGGAGTAATCCATATGTCCGACGCCATCCATCCACCCATCAAACGGCTACCCACCGGCCTCCCTGCCCTCGACAGCATACTCAACGGTGGCTTCCTGCAAGGCGGCATCTACATGGTCGTCGGCACGCCCGGCGCGGGTAAGACTATCCTGGGCAACCAGCTCTGCTTCAACCACGTCTCCCACGGTGGCCGCGCCATCTACATGACCCTCCTCGCCGAGACCCACGCCCGCATGCTCGCCCATATCAACGGCCTATCCTTCTTCGATCCTGCCCCCATCGGCGACACTCTTACCTACATCAGCGGCTACAAGACCCTCGAAAGCGAAGGTCTCTCCAGCCTGGTCAAATTCATAGGCCGTACGGTGCGCGAACACCGTGCCACCCTCCTCGTGATCGATGGCCTCGCCACAGCCGTCTCTATCTCCCCTACACACCTTGACTATCGCCGTTTCCTCCACGAGCTACAGGTGCTGGTCGAAACCCTGGGCTGTACCGCCTTCCTCCTCAACCAACCCGGCCGCGAAAGCCTGCATCACGAGCAGACTATGGTAGACGGACTTGTCTATATGGCCGACCGCCTCGTGGGGCCTCGCGCCGTCCGCGAGCTTGAAATCACCAAGTTCCGGGGTAGCAACTTTCTGCGTGGCCGGCACCTATTCGAGATCACAGACGACGGCATCGTGCTCCATCCCCGGCTCGAAGCGCTCCTCCCTCACCC
>JBAURA010000431.1:0-10450 GCA_049580985.1 Chloroflexia bacterium | reverse complement strand
TGAAGTGAAGCATCATTTCCTTTGGAAGCACCACTTTTGTCAGCAGCAATACTCACTAGGCTGAGTCTCCTTCGCAGGATGGCATTGGTTCTTGGTCATTAGTCTAGTCCTACGTAATATTGCACTGACCGTTTCTTGATCAGTCCAGCAAAGACCACGCTTCTATCCTCCTAACACATCCACCTTCGCGGTTGCGCAAGCGTTAAACTTAACCATTATATATCCCATCTTGGTAGTTGTCAATAGCTCTCCTTAAGTGCACCGTAGTTATATTCCCCAACTCTTACGGTCTATACAAGCATGATTAGTAATCCCCAGATCGCTAGGTTTGCTATGGTACACATCCCTGAACAGGACCGAACCCTTGAAAGCACTGTCAACAATAGCGTGGGAACGAACAGCGACATGTTTGTGAGCCCTCGCTATTTGATCTACGCTGATGCTTGAAGAAAGTTCCAGGTGTTTCTGGATGTGACACTTAGCTCCAGTGTTGGTTTTATCTCCAAAGCATAACAGACTTTTGTTGAGCTGATTCGAAGTCTGTTGAGTGCTTGGTGTATTCTGATCCCAAGTGACCTAATTACCATATCACTGTGGAGAACAACAGACAAACCAAGTCTATCAAGTATTGACAGCCATGATACTTTGTCACATAATCCTACTACTGACTCAAGCGAAACTCCGCTTAGGCTCTGGACCAATAGAGTCTTGATATGTGTCTTACCTTAGGAGTCTTCCTTAGGTGCTATGAATACTCGTGTTCTAGCACTTGGTAATAGACACTCGTTGGAATACTCATGATCTTCGTACCGTAACGACTAAACCCCAAACATCTTCGCCCAGGAGGCAGCAGAAGTGAACAAGACATATGCAATACTAAACTATCTCAGCAGTAAACAGCGGTTAAGAACAGGTAGCATACTTCTTTCAATAATCGCAGGGATCGTTCTTTCCTTCCTAATACCGCTACTGCTACCAACCTTGTCGTCAGTAATCGCTGCTCCTGCTCAGACCCTCCTCATAGCTCCAATTATCTCATCTCAAGATGATGGCGTGCCTCCTAATACCCATACCTATATTGTCTTCCATAACAGTACGGTGAATTTCACATACCAAGCAGGTGACTTCGTGACGCTCTACACCTGCACTGACGATACTTGCACCAGCCTCGCCACTACGATCGTGGCTGACGATGCTATCAGGCTCAGCGTCGATGAATCCCAACTAGAGCCATTACAGCTTAAACGCTTGGTGTGAATTATGTAAGGCATCAGGCGCAAAAGTGAGATGGAAACGGACCATTAGAGACCTTTTCTGCCTCTGCCTGGTCTCAAAGTACGCACGACGAACTAATTCACACCAAGCGTTTAAGTTATTCGTCGCCCATCAATCATGGTTGCGCGGCTTCTTCAAGTCATGCAATGAATCGATTAGTCTCGAGCTTTCTATCATGATGAGTGCAACATTGATCTCCTGCTCTGACAAATCAGGACGCCACTTTCGAAGCCACTGCCCAGGTGACTGCTCGAAGAGTGATACATCCTGAAACTTCTCAATAGGTACTACTTTAGAAGGGCTTAGCGTTTCATTGGATGCTCATAATGTCATCGTTAGGAATATTCATGCCCACCATGGCACAGCAGGTGCGGCAGTAGCTCTCGAAGGAGCAAAGGACGTTGCTCTACTCAATCGCAGGATCCATGAATACACAATGGGCAGCCAAGACAGCCATGGTGTTGATGTATTTGGCGCCTCAACACGCGTCCTTTTGAAAGGGAATGTGTCTTGGAGAAACGGTGGGGACTCCGTCCAATGCAAGAGTGATGCTGGACTAATCCCTAGTCACATAACCATCGAGGACAATCACTACTATGAGGACCGCGAGAAGGATATGATGCTGATGTGGAGGTTTGGCTTGTGGGGACTTCTGATGAAGGATCACTCCTTACCCGCTTCCGTGAAAAGCCATGCTCCGACCAGAAAGAGGGTCAAGAGGCTCAAAAATAAAGGCTATAAACTACAGCGGCAATATTACGACCTCCCCCTCGTTCGGAGGCAGCCCTGCGCGCACCTACACATGGATGGCGGAGAACCTACCCTCCTTCATCACCAGTGGTGGGGTGACCGATATACCGTGAGCTGCGGATAGCTTATACATTTAAGCAGTGAGTGTGACGCCTGATCGTGATATACTGTGGAATACCGCCTCGAACATGCCTGGTCGCCGCCCTACTAAGCCAAGAAAGGTTGAGTGCAAAGTGTTGAAGCTCCACAGCAGGTTGCGCCTTTCCCTCGCCGCGCTCTTCTCACTATTGCCCCTCTTGTTGCCTATGGATGCTGATGCCCAGAGCGCCGGCGCTCAGTACAAGGCAGAGACCACCCGCTGGCGCGCCGCCGGCAACGGCTTTGCTGCCTGGCAGCGTGATGGTGTTGCGCTAGCCGCCGAAGGGATGCTGCGTCTCGACCCGCAGAAGGCGCGCACCGGCACCGATCCTTACCGGGCGGGCAGGTACAGGGGTGGCAACTTCTACAACGGTGGCACCTTCCTGGTGGGCGAGGGCATAGGCCCGGTGGTCACGCCCGGCTTCCTCTTCTCGGAGGCTGTGCCCTCCTGGAACGCTACCACGCCGCCCGGCTCATGGGTCGAGGTGCAACTTCGTGCGCGCATAGGCACGCAGTGGACGGCCTGGTACAACCTGGGTGTGTGGGTGAGCGGCCAGGAAGGGGTTGTGCGGCATTCGGTAAGTGGGCAGGCCGATGCCAGGGCCTATGTGGACGTGGATACGCTCAAGATCGGTAGGCGCGGCAAACCTTCCACCGCCGGGGCTTACCAGCTCAAAGTGCGCCTGTTCAGCACAAGCCGCAATGCCCTCTCCAGCCTGGAAAACGCAACTGTGGTGGTTTCCACCAGCCCCACTGCACCCACCAATCTCGTGCCAGGCGACCCCGCGCGTTGGAACAAGCTGCTCGACGTCCCTGGGTGCTCGCAGATGGTATATCCCGATGGCGGGGAGGTGTGGTGTAGCCCCACCGCGGTGGCGATGGTGCTTGGCTACTGGGCAGGTGGCTCCGGTTCCTGCCCAGCATACGTGCGCGCGGCGGTGAGTGGTGTATATGACCGCGTCTATAAAGGGCACGGCAACTGGCCTTTCAACACGGCCTATGCGGCAAGCAAAGGTATGGAAGCCTACGTCACCCGCTTTACGAGCATGGCCCAGGCGGAAGAGTGGATCGCGTCGGGCGTGCCGGTTATCATGAGCATTAGCTGGGGCCGAGGGCAACTGGCGGGCGCGCCCATCGCCGCGAGCAACGGCCACCTGATGGTGCTGGTTGGCTTCGACGCCGGCGGCAACCCAATCGTCAACGACCCGGCGGCGGCCACTAACGAGTCTGTGCGACGCACCTATAAGCGGGCCGAACTGGAAAAGCTGTGGCTGCAAGGCTCTGGCGGGACGGCGTATTTGATTTATCCGCTGGGTAAGATGGTACCTGAGCCTTAGGTAGCTGTTCCCAATCGTGAAGCGTTTGCGTTATGGGTGTTTCGTTCCGGTTGTCTTCTTGTGGCTACTGGTAGTGCTCATAGTCACCCCTCCAGGCGAACTCTGGGATTGGGAATTCGTTCGGGATAATCGGTTCAGGAACAATGCTTTTACCCTGTTCCTTATTGGGGTAGCCATTATCTACGGGTTAGTGGTTGCTTTTGAGCATCTTTTTCGTCGGTTCGCGAAGCAGACAAATAAGAATGAACAAGAGATCAAAGACACTTGAGGCAGAGTTAGAATAATATGCCAATCAATGATCTGCCATTTTCCCTATCACGACGATACGTGCAAGCAATGTGTCGATGTCAAAAGGCTTGGGCAGATAGCCCTCGGCGCTCACGTCTTTCGCTCGCTCGGCTGCGTCCTGGGCGGCGGTTAGAACGATGATCGGGGCCTGGTTGCCGTATAGCTGGCGATAGGTCCTGGCGAATTCCCAGCCGTCCATGCCGGGCATCTTCATGTCCAGGATGATAATGTCGGGGTGGTGGCGACTGACTAGCTCCAGGGCCGATTTGCCGTCCGGGGCTTCATCGACGTCGTAGCCCTCGTCGCCCAGCACATACCCAATCAACCGGCGAATACCCGCGTCATCGTCAATCACCAGAATACGCATCACATCCTGAGAACGTAGGCTGTTGCCTATCTTCAAGAGATACCGTTAGCTGGCGGAAGGATCACGACGAAGCGCGTGCCAGGGTGCTCAGGCACCTCAACTCGTATGGACCCCCCGTGCAACTCGATTATCTCGCGGGTGATATAGAGGCCGAGGCCCATGCCGGAGAGGTGACGCTCGCCGTGGTATTGCTGGAAGCGGTCGAATACGGTCTCGCGCTTATGCGGAGGGATGCCTACGCCTTCGTCGGTTATCGAAAGGAGAATCTGACCTTCGCCGTATTCTAATTCCACCGTCACCGTCCCGCCCTGCGGGCTGAACTGCACCGCGTTGTCGAGAAGATTGGTGACGACTTGCTCAAAGCGGATCGGGTCGATACTCGCCTCCAGGTATTCGGGGGCCTTGAACACGAACCGGTGGTTAGCGCTCTGTTGCTGGACGACCATGTTGCGCACTAGCGTGACGAGATCGATGCTGACAGGCTCGATCCGCAGCTTGCCCGCCTCGATCTGGGCGGAATCGAGCAGGCGCGATACCAGGTGGTTGAGCTTCCCGGTCTGGCGCTCTATAGCGTCCAGGGCGGACTCTAGTCGTTCGGGTGGGATCTCACGCTTCCCCTGGAGGCTTCGGAGGAGCAATTGGGCAAACCCACGGAGGCCCGTGATCGGCGTCTTTAGCTCGTGCGCCGCCACCGATAGGAACTCGTCTCGGGCTGCTATAGCCTCACGCAGTTGGCGGTTCCTTTCGAGAAGCTCTCGCTCTCGGTGCTGAAGGGCGGTTTGAGCTTTCTCACGCGCCGCTATCTCGGTCTCTAGCGCCCTGGCCTTTTGCTGAAGGAGCGTGATAGCGCGCAGTCGCTCTCCTTCGGTGGCGAGCGAAGTATAGCTCTCGTCGGGGGTCACGTGTGTGTGGGTCGCACAGATATCGCCGATACCGGTGGCATCGCCTGCTTGATTGAAGAGGCTTGATGGATAGGCGCACAAAAGCTCGAATGAGTGCGTACTGGCGAGGCCATTCCAAAGCTGCTCAAGCTGGATCGCGGCGTCGGGCCTACCCTCGGCCCATAGCAGAGCGACCATCTCACCGAAGGCGGCAATTCGCGGGCGCTCGCCCCCGACTGCGGTCGCGGCACGATCAATGACACCACCTATGATGTCGATAAACCGGGCCTCGTCCAACTGTCCATCCGGCATCAGCTTCGACAGGGTCTCTTGTGCATCGAGAGAGACATACCGGCCTTGTGCGGCGGCGCGATCAATGTCCAGGCCACGCGCTTTTAGTTGCTGGGCAAGCCCGTCCCTGTGCGCCTTGGTGGCTATGACGATACCGGCATCCCCCGCTCCAAGAGCGGAGCCGATGAAGCGGCTCAATTCGCCGAGGAGGAAGGGGTCATCCGTGTAGAATTGAACGGTATGTATGTGAGAATCGAGGTTGTCCCGATCCGTCTCTATTTTGAGCGTTGGGGCGGTGTGGTTCGCGCTCATATTTATCTCGATTCTCCTGTGACCGAAGGCCCAATGCTAAGGCTGTGATTGATGAAGACCAGCCCAATAACCCCGGTACGCGCTGAATAGGGCGTTTATTGTGATATAGCACAACGCGTGCCAGGCTGATTTTGCCTTCCTCGGTTGAGTATATCATTTTACCCAACCTTTTTTCTGTTTAGGAGTTACCTGCCGTGATAGCGGGTGAGGGCAAAGTCGCCGTTCAGGGGGTTATCGTCGAGGGTGCCGGTGCCGGCGGCCACTATCTTGCCGTCGGGTTGGAGGGCCAGGGCGTAGGCTACGTCGTAGCTGCGTCCGAATGGGGTGCGTACCAGGCCCGCTTCGCCAAACGTGCCGTCGAGGGTGCCGTCCGGGTTGGCGCGTATCACGGCGAAGTCGTCGCCGTCGTAATGACCAGCCAGCACCACTTTGCCGTTGGGTTGGAGGACGAGCGCATTAGCGCCGGAGAGCATGTCGAAGTCGTAGACCACTTTACCGCCTTCACCAAACGCTTTGTCTGGCACGCCGCCGGGCGTATATTGGGCCAGCGCGGAGCTATACTTATCGCAACCGCGAGTGAGGCCGTTCTCGTCCTTGCATATAACGGCCCCTACATAGGTAGTGCCCCCTACGACTATCTTGCCGTCGGGCCGGATTGCCAGGCCCGTGGCGAGATCCTCGCCGCCGTTGAAGTCGAGGGAGAGCTTGCCCCCTTTGCCGAAAGCCGTATCTAGCTTGCCGTTAGGCATATAGCGGAGCATAGCCCAGTCATCTTCGTTCTCCACGCCCCGGCCAGCGAGCACGATCTTGCCGTCGGGCTGTATAGAGATTGCTGCCGCCGCATCGCTGCCGCCCAGGTCGGTCACCACTTTGCCCCGGTCGCCAAAGGTTGTGTCAAGCTTGCCATTGGGCAGGTAGCGGGCAGCCGCGAAGTCGGTGGGGAAAGCGCCCGTCGCGCCCGCAAGGACGATCTTGCCATCCGCGTCGACCGCCAGCGCGTAGGCCACGTCGTCCATAGCGCGCTCGGAGGTGTCTATAGCGGTGAGGACGCGGCCTTGGTTGCCGAAGGTCTTATCGGGTGTGCCGTCTGCCTCGAAGCGGGCGAGGGCAAATACGTTATGCTCATCGTCGGGGCTGTAGGACGTGCCAGCCACCAGCAGCTTACCGTCGGGCTGGAGCGCGAGAGCGTGGGGCACGGAGGCATCCCATTCGTCGTCCGTCATGCCGGTGATTATGTGGCCGGAGTCGCCAAAAGTGGCGTCGAGCGAGCCGTCCGCGTTGTAGCGGGCGAGCGCGAACCTGGGGCGGTCCTGAGGGAAGACGTAGGTCTCACCCGCGACCACGATCTTACCGTCCGGCTGCACTATCACGGCATGGACTTCATCGGACCTGCCGTCAAGATCGGTGGCTACTATACCGCCATCGCCGAAGGTCCGGTCCAATGTCCCAGGTGGGGCGATTGCCGCAGCCGGTGTCCTGGTTGGGAGAGCAACGGTTCGCGCGGGGATAGTCTCGGTGCCGTCGGGCAGGGTGGGTGTGCCCGCCTGCGGGCTATCGCCGCAGGCTGCGGAGGCCAAGACCAGCAGGGCTGCCGCCGGGATCAGCCCCATGCGTGCCATACCAGGGTAATGTTGAACGGTTCTCATTTTAACCTTTCTGATGTACTTATGCAGTTATTAAACCAGGAAAAGCGGCCCTACGAATGAGCCGGATGATCCATCGTCCATTAGGCAAAAGGGAGTATTACGTTGTAGTGGTGAGGCTTTCTGAATAATGTCGTATTAATCTTGTAGGGACGGGTCCCCGTGCCCGCCCTGCTTGGAATATATTCAAGATCGGGGTCAGGATAGAGGCATGCACGGGGACCCGCCCCTACGGATCTCGATATTTATGCGACAACATTGAGGCTTTTCTGACACCCTGCGTGGCTCGTTATCTTCCCGCCGGGGCCGTTGGCATCACAAGTCTGGGCAGCGCCGCTTCGATTTCCGAGTGGTGGGGTTCGAGCCAGGGGGGCAGGATCAACTGCTCACCGAGGTGTGCGGGGTCTTCGTCTATGCCGAAGCCGGGGCCATCGGTGGCAAGCTCGAAGAGGACGCCGCCCGGCTCGCGGAAGTAGACCGACTTGAACCAGAAGCGGTCTATGAGGCCCGTGGGGTGGCCTCCCGCCAGGATCACCTGCTCGCGCAAGGCCATTTCCGCCTCTATATCGGGCGTGCGCCATGCTATGTGGTGCACGCTGCCCACGCCCCACTGGCCCAGCCTCTCCAGGGGCACCTCGCGTATCTCGACGATCTTGCCGGAGCCTCCACCCTGCACGCCGAAGCGCGTCCAACCGCCGTCTTCGCCCAGCCTCTCGAAGCCGAGCGCCCCGGTGATGAAGCTTGCCGTGGTGTCCAGGCTGCGCTCCCAGAGCCGTGCAGCGTGCAGGCCGCGCACCTGGTAGTCAACCGGCACGGGGCTATCAGCCCAGGGGGTGAAGAGGCGCTCATCGCCGGTCTCCGCGAGGGAGAGTTCGAGGCCGTGGGGGTCCTGGAATGGGAGGGTGCGCTCGCCGAATCGTGTCTCGATGGGAGCGGTTGGGACGCCGTGCCGCGACATACGCTCGACCCAATAATCGAGGCTGCCGGATGGGACGGCCAACGGCACCTCCACCGATAGGCCCGCGCCCTTGCGGCCCTGTGGCATATTGGCCCATGGGAAGAAGGTGAGGTCCGTGCCTGGGTGCCCCAGCGCATCCGCGTAGAAGAGGTGGTATGTGCCGGGGTCGTCCTGGTTGACGCTCTTTTTCACCAGGCGCATACCCAGCACTCCCACGTAGAAGTCGAGGTTCTCCTGGGCGGCCCCCGCGATGGCTGTTATATGGTGTATGCCGTGAACGGTCTTTGTCGTTGTGCTCTCCATCTCTTTTACCTTCCTTTTCAGCCTTATTGGCTCTGTTTATATTTTCTCTGAGATTACGTAACTGGGTTATAAGGTATTGTCCAGTATTTCTTGCGGCTGTCAAGCAGCGATCCGCAAGCATGAGATGTTCCATCAGATACTACCTACAGGGTTTTGATGCAATCCCGTCTGCAAGCTCAGAATTGGGTATTGACAATCGGGTAATTCTGAGTTATAGTAAGTATAAAGATATATCTTTATATATCAAAGATACAACTAAGGAGAATAGAAATGAAAGATCACAACCAACATCAACAGCATGGACAAGGGCATAAACATACACCCTGGGGAGGTGGCCGCCACGGTTTCTGGTGGGGTGGCGGGCATCACGGGCCGCACGGGCGAGGGCGCTGGCATGGTCGCGGCCCAGGCAGGAACCGGGAGGAGTGGTTCGGCGAGGGCTGGAACTGGGGTGGCTTCGGCGGCGGTGGCCGGGAGCGGTTGGAGCGCGGGTTGCTTCGCCACGTCATCCTGAGCGTGCTGAAGGACGGCCCCAAGCACGGCTACGAGGTCATCAAGCACCTGGAAGAGAAGACGCACGGGTGGTATTCCCCCAGCCCCGGCACGCTCTACCCTACCCTGCAATACCTGGAAGACATGGGGCATGTACGCTCGGAGCAGGAGAGCGATAAGCGCGTGTACCACCTCACCGAAGCCGGTCAGACAGAGCTTGATAAGCAGCATAGCTCGGTGGAGGGCTTCTGGAATCGCTTCCGCGAGCAGGTGCCCTCGGGCGCGAACCTGCACGAGATGCGGTTCGTGGGAGATGCTATGAAGGACCTATGGCGCACGGTAGGCGGTGGCCTCCGGGATGGCGCGCTTGCCCAGGACCCGGACGTGGTGCGCAACATAAGGGCCGCGCTGGAGCGATGCCAGAACGAGATCCGCGAGATCTTCGCCGGCAGCGCCGCGGGAAAGAAGGCGGCGGGCACGAGTGAAGCAAGCTCCTCGGTCTCCGCTACTGACGACTACCTATAGATCGTAATGCGCAAAGCATGAAAAAGGAGGGTCGCACCGTGCGACCCTCCTTTTTCATGCTTCTCATTTCTAAGACTGTCTGGCGTGCCCCTGATAGCGAAGAGCGAGGCCAATCGCCAGCAACATGCCGCACATGAGCATGATCCCCAGGAGAGGCCACGGCTCGCCGCCTGTGGTCGGCATTCCGGGTGGCATGGCTGTGGATGTCGGCAGGGGTGGGGTAATCGGCACTCCCACCGTGGGCGCTGTGGTAGAAGTGGATAGGGGTGCAGTGGTGGAGGTCGCTGATACTACGGTGGGAGTAGTCGCGCCTGGCGTAGATGGAATAGCGGTA
Source organism: Chloroflexia bacterium (assembly GCA_049580985.1). Classification (GTDB taxonomy): domain Bacteria; phylum Chloroflexota; class Chloroflexia; order QHBQ01; family JADMIH01; genus JADMIH01. The sequence continues at coordinate 556 of JBAURA010000431.1, read as the reverse complement.
CCTTCTACCGTGCCGGTGGCAGCAGCCGAAGGCGATGCCTGGGCGGGTGGCCCCGCACTCACCGGGAGCGGCAGGCCGCCTACGCCCACGTCTATGCGAGCGATGGAAGCGCCTATACCGGGCGCGTTGGGGGCGTTGGCCCCGCGCTCGATATCGAAGTTGCTGGCATAGAGGGCGTTACCCGAGAAAGCCGGGCTGGCGGGGAATTCGAGCGGACCGCCATTGCCGTTGGAAGCCGCGTCCGATACCTGCCCCTGCGGGGTGACGCGCACTATAGCGTTGCGCTCGTTGGCCGCCACGTAGAGGTCGCCGTTGGCCGCGAAGGTGATGCCGTCCGCGCCGAGGAGGAGCGGGTCTTTGACCCACTGTTGCACCTGCCCAAGCGTGCCGTCGGCGTTGATGGTAATCTTGTCGATCGAGCCTGTGCCCGTATTCGACGAGTAAAGCACACCGTCGGTCCAGAAGGCCAGGCCGTTGGTGCTGATCCTCTGAGCCTCGCGCTCGGAGGTGAGGCCGGAAGCGAAGGTGCGGGTCATCCCGTCGGAGGCGACCACGT
>JBAURA010000430.1:0-2012 GCA_049580985.1 Chloroflexia bacterium | reverse complement strand
GTAATATAGTTTTAAGTAAAGAGTGTGGCCGCGTCGCGGCCCCTCTCTTTACTATTCTCTTAGTTCGGTTGCCGGAAGGCGAAGAGCTTGTAGTCTATGTCGGGGAAGAGGTTGTCGCGCTCATTGTATTCGCGGGCTAGCTGGAGGAGGGAGTCGTCTTCCGCGCCGGATTCGAGAGCGCCCGCGAGGTTGTTGAAGCGGCTAACGTGCTCAGCGAAGCGGTCGGTGGAGTACTGGCGCGCCTGTCCCGTTGTGTAGAGGAACTCCCAGTCGCTGGCTTCCAGCAGGACCAGCTCGCGCGCCGCCTGGTTCAGGGCTTCCAGCGCGCCACCCTCGGCTGATGGGTAATAGTCCACAAGGCCCTCCATGCGGCGCTCGGCGGCATAGACGGCGGACCACATCCAGGTAGTTTCGGGGTTGATCCAGGTGATGTGCGTGCCCGCGTGGCCCCAGGAGCTTTCGGGGAGGTCGATCACCTTGTCAGGCACGTGGGCTTCGAGCCAGTCGGAGGCGGTTGTTAGCTCGATCTCCTTGTGCTCGGCGAGGAGGGTGAGCACCCGCTTAAGCCAATCGACGCCCTCGAACCACCAATGCCCAAAAAGCTCGGTGTCGTAGGCAGAGGCTATAAGCCCTTCGCTGCCGTGCGTGGCGCTGAAGTCCCGTAGCTGCCGCTCTACCAGCCCGACGAAGTGCCTGGCGTGCTCCTCTACACGCTGGCCGGCGTGGTACGGTTCGTAGGTCTGCTTGTAGGCGATGTCTATCTTGGCGTCGGTCACGCGCCAGTACTGGAAGCCGTGGAGGGCGTCCTTCTTATGGAACTCGCGGTAATTGGCGTCGCCTGGGTAGCCGACGGCGGCGGCCCACACCTGTTCGCCCACCACCCGGTTACGGCCCATTACCGACACCTCGGAGTCTCGCACCAGGTACGGCTCGAAGGTGCCGCCGTCGGCCCCGGTGGCGCGAGATTCCCCCTCGAAGGGGACCACATGCTTTTCGGTGACAAAGCCGGCGCTTTCGTAGCCCATCTCTTCGATGACGCTCTCTACCTGTCCGTAGATGTCGAGCACCTCCTGGCGATGGGGCGTGGAGCGCACTACCTCGCGGGTCTCGCGGCGGGCCTGGCCGATCACGCGGCTGCCTTCCACGGCGTCGCTCTCGCTGAAGAATAATCCTAGGCGCTGGGCTTCCAGGAAGGCCTCAAGGCCAGGGCGCTCGTAGGGCGTGCCGTCGGAGGCCTTGGCGTAATAAGCTGGGCGGTAGGCGCATTCGGGGAGCCAGATGGCGCGGGGAGCCTTGCCGAAGTGGCGCTCAGTAGCGCGCTTGCCGATGGCAAGCTGGGCGTGGAGGGTGGAGTCGCGCTGCATGAGAGGCAAGTAAGGGTGGGTGGCGGCAGAGGTGAGTATCTCGACCACGCCCGCGTCCTGCAAGCGCCGGAAACCGCTTATGAGGTCGCGTTGGAAGCGCTCCTGGAAGGTATGGAGGATGTTGCGGTACCAGTCGAGGTAGAAGTGAGCGAGGTAGAGGAAGTGCGGGTCTTTGGCCGCTTCGAAGCGCGCTATGTCGGCTGTCGCGCCCTCTATCTCCTGGTTGACGTACTCCTCGAAGTGCGCTTTGATCATTTCGTCAGCCAGTTGCTCGGCCAGCACGGGAGTAATGCCGATTGTGACCCTGGCCTGGACGCCCGCCTCGTGCAGGTCGGTGAGGGCCGCGAGCAGGGGCACGTATGTCTCGGCCATAACTTCGTGCAGGTTCTCCTCGCCGTGAGGCCACTTCCCCGCGCCGCGATAGAAGGGCATGTGTGTGTGCAGTACAAATGTGAAGCCGCCTAGTGTCATGGTTAGCTCCTGGTTGTCAGTTGTCGGTTGTCAGTTGTCGGTTGTCGGTTGTCAGTTGTCGGTTGTCGGTTGTTGGTTGTTGGTTGTTGGTTATTAGCCTTCAGTAGTGGGATCGTAGAACTCTGGGGTTTCTGAGATCCTTATGCTTCCTTGGGAGTTGCCGTTCTCCAACGATCT